>JBIIHN010000022.1:0-10565 GCA_044235745.1 Bacteroidia bacterium | reverse complement strand
GTAGGCGAATTGGTTGATGGTGCCCGTGTCAAATAGCTTGTAGAGATAAGGCGTTTCGTAACTGGTATCGATGGGTACAAAAATATCCGGCATGATGCCTCCGCCTCCATAGACTATTCGTCCTGCCGGTGTTTTGTATTTGATTGAATCAGGGAACCGGATGCTGTCTTTGCTGTTGAGTTCACCATGACGATAGCGTTCAATCACTTCTTCTTCGTAAGCTTCAATCCCATCTGCATACGGCTTTTGAATACTGCGTCCGGTAGGAGTGTAATATCGTGCTATCGTTAACCGCAGTGCGGAGCCATCCGGCAATTGCGTCTGTTCCTGTACCAGTCCTTTTCCGAAAGAGCGTCGCCCTATAATCGTTCCCCGATCCCAGTCCTGTATAGCGCCGGAAACAATTTCAGAGGCCGAGGCGGATCCGTCATCAATCAAAACCACCAGCTTGCCTTCTTCAAATAATCCATCGTGTTCGGTATAGTAACTGGTTTTTGGCCTGGACTTTCCTTGTGTGTACACAACGAGTTTACGTCCTCCGATAAATTCGTCGGCCATGCGCGTGGCGGCATCCAGAAATCCGCCCGGATTACCTCTGAGGTCGAGGATCAGGCTGCGAAGTCCCTGCTTTTTCAGTGTGCCAAGCGCTTCTGTAAATTCTTCGTAGGTGGTGGCGGCAAAACGGCTGACTTTAATATACCCGATGCCCGGCTCAATCATGTATGAATATTCTACACTGTTGATCGGAATTTTTCCACGGATAATTTTGAAATCCATCAGTCCGCTTTGTCCTCTTCGGTATACCGATACCGTTACTAACGTGCCCCCCTTGCCGCGTAACGTTTTCAGCACCTGATCACTGGTGATGTTGATCCCGGCTACAGTCTTGCCGTTTACTTTTACAATACGATCTCCCGGCATAATGCCTACCCGCTCACTCGGTCCGCCGGAGAGGGCACTTACAACCATGATGGAGTCATCCTGGATATGGAATTCAATACCGATCCCCTCAAAGTTTCCCTCTAATGGTTCGTTGGCGGCCTGTAATTCAGCTGCCGGTATATAGGCGGAGTGCGGATCCAGTTGCTCCAGCAGTTTCTCGATGGAACGATCCATCAGATCCTGGCGGTTCACCGTATCGACGTATTCCTGCTCGATATAGTTCAGGATATTATCGATTTTGTTATCAGCAGTTACCAGTTGTGTCGGGGCTAACCGGCTGCCAAGAAAAATCCCCGCACCGAGCATAAGGCCGAGAAGAATGGGGAAGATTAGCATCCCGAGGGATGGACGGTTTGACATGAATTATACTTTTTGAGGACCCGAATATTGTTCTACACTTACTCCAAAACGTTGGAGGAAATCTACTCCTTCTTCCACGTCAATGCCTTTGTATTTTGCGTAGCTGTCGAGGTAAATGACATGGCGGATGCCGGTGGTGTAAATAATCCGGGCGCAGGCCAGACAAGGTGCCAGCGTTACATAGAGGGTAGCCTGATCCAGCGACATCTGATTTTTAGCCGCATAGAGAATCGCATTTGCTTCCGCATGAAGAGCGAGAGAGCAGCCCCCTTTGCGGTCACGGGCGCAACCGGTCTCCGGCCATTCTTCGTCGCAGTTGTGCGTGCCGGCGGGCGGACCATTATAACCGAGGGAGATGATACGGGTATCTTTGGAAATGACAGCACCTACTTTCATCTTCACGCAATGAGATTTCTTCGCCAGATTTTGTGCCAGCTCCATGTACAACTCATCAAAACTAATTTTACTCATGGTTGCAAAGATAATATTCCCGACATACTTGCTTCCAAAGGTCATTCACCTTCGCGCACGCTTTTTACGATTTCTCCCACATAGATCTTCAAGCCAATGGCAAACACCGGAGAGTTCATCTTTGTTTCGACTTTCGGATTATTCACCGGTACCAGACGATAACCAATACCGGCTCCCAGTCCAAACCATTTCAGCACTTTGTACTGCGCATTGATCCCGGGTTGGAATACCAGTACGCCATGTTCGAAAATCCGTCGTCTGTTGTTGTTGCGGTCGAAGTATTCGAAATAGCTCGTGCCATAGCCCAACTGCAACGGCACGCTGATTTGCCAGGGATCCTTGCGATAGGCGATATACTCCGCCATGAGCGGAAAATACTGAAGGTATAACTGCGCCTTCACCGTGTCGTTTTTTGCAAAACTCAACTCGCTGTCGGGTAGTTTTTTCTGTTCAATGATATCCGCTCTCAGTTTATTATAACCGGCCCCGATTCGCCACTCATCATTCCAAACCACACCTCCTCGAAAACCCCATACATCCGCACTCCGGTTGCCGATGAACGAATAATAACTGTCAAACACCAGAAAGGGCTGCCATTGCTTTTTCTCCTGCGCAGCCACCTGAAGGGAGGCCGTCAGCAGTAAAACGAATAGACGCAGTTTCATATGGTGCAAAGGTAATGGCTGTTCCGATTGGGGAGTTACCGGTATTAACGGTATGCGACAAAGGTTAGTATACTGTAGAGCAACAGATTGCCGTCAATGTGCAGTAAAAAGGCTGTATGACTGTTGTTGGGACGTAATAAATAGATCGACAGACAGGTAAGCACTGTGCTGAACAAGATCACATTCCATAGTGTGTCCAGTTGCGTTTTCTGCGTGTACAGATAGCCGGTGAAAGCAGATAAGGTCAGCAGTAGTACACCGGCCAGCCTTGTAATGCGTACATCAAAGTGCATGGGAAAGGTGTGAAGAGCTGCTAAGCGGTCCTGTTCAAGATCGCGTAAGTCGATGACAATGCTGAGCGCTGCTAAAAATAAAAAGCGGTGAAGGAAGAGCAGATGTCCGCTTTCGTTCGATAAGGGTACTGTGGTAAGCGCCCAGGCCAATGCAAGGATGATATTTTTTAAAAAAGGCAGTGAACGTAAGCCGCCGAAAATCCCCTTTGCCGTGTCCCACTTCAGATAGTATCCCAGCGTAAGCAGGCCGGCGAATATGAATTGCAAAGCCATGGTGAATGGCGGAGGATGAATCAGAACGAGCAGGAGGGGGACAAGAAAAGGAACAACCTTTTGATGGAGGGATGCGGTATTGAAATGCATTTTGCTTTTCCGCACACACGGCTTCAACGAGGCAAGGTAATAACCACAAAAAACGCCCGATAAGATCAATGTCGTTTCTATGATACGGTTTGATGCAGCGGTGGATGGCGAAAAGGAGGGGTTTGCAGCATATAACAAGGATGCACAAAGACCCATTAAAGAAGGATAAAAATAACGGGAAGGGATAACTGACATTATAAATTTTACCGTATCGTTGCACCCGGTCAAACCGGAAATCGGTTAGTCTGATGTAGCACCGTAGATGATCAATGCCGTAAGGCCTACGCCCAGACTAATATATCCCCATTTCAGGCTTTTTTGAATTTTAATATTCCGCGCCCCTTTTTCATAACCCATTTTATAAGGTTCTGAATTTTTCAGGGAAGCATCAAATCCTTCCGGCACTTTTATTTCTTTCGGATTGAACCGGCCGGCTACCACAGCGTATAACATAGGAACGGGTAGGGCATAGAAGGATAATAGGCTGGCGCCTGCGCCAACCACCGCCGAACCGATCGACGTACCGGTAGGTTTGAAGACCAGTCGGGATGCCTGCTCACCTTTGATAAACTGGCGTGCTTCTTCCACGGTAAAATCGAGCGAATCAACCGGAGCATAAATGATTTCCTCTTCTCCCGCTGCATTGGTAATTGAGAAAACATCAAAGCGGTCAACAACTCTTGATCCGGTTTTTTTGTCGCCGGTTTTCGTATATGTCACGAAGATCTGGCCAACGTTATAATTCACAGCTTCGATGACCTTGCCGTTTGTCATCAGGATAGTATGTTGACTGAAAGAATTCAACGAATAACAAATCAACAGAATGGTCAGGATGGATTTCAGATTCATAGGCATCAAAGCTATGAAAATGATCTTGAAACTTGAAATGTGTGTTTTTTGGTAGTTCTCTGTTAAATAATAGATGGTGAGAATGTTAGAAACAATCTTTTTAACCTAATACCGGATACCCGGTCCGATTTGCGCAGCTATATTTCAGCGATCGTATTCAAAAATGTGCCTGAAGTTGACTATGGGCAGAAAGGTGAAAAATACTAACATATGATTTTTGCAATAATTTGATATATAGCTATTTAATGAAGGCAAATGAACATACAACCAAGGATTGTGTTTTGTACCTTTGTTCACCATTATTAGAGCTATGTCAAATTATCAATTCACCGACCGTCATATCGGTCCGGATACGCGCGAAACACAGGAGATGTTATTGGCTGTAGGAGTGGCTTCGGTAGAGGAGCTGATCAGCAAAACCATCCCTGCAGATATTCGCTTGAAGAAACCACTTAATATCCCATCCGCTCAGGATGAAGCGACTTATCTCCGCGAATTGCGTGCCGTTGCTGCTAAAAACCAGATTTTTCGTACATACATAGGGTTAGGTTATCATAATACCATCATTCCCGGAGTTATCCAGCGGAATATTTTCGAAAATCCGGGTTGGTACACGGCCTATACTCCGTACCAGGCTGAAATCGCTCAGGGACGTTTGGAGGCATTGCTGAATTTTCAGACGATGGTGACTGATCTGACCGGTATGGAATTAGCCAATGCTTCACTGTTGGATGAATCGACCGCTGCGGCAGAAGCCATGACCATGCTCTTCCATACCCGTTCAAAAGAGCAGGAGAAGAGCGGCGCTGTTAAGTTCTTTGTGTCGGATGAAACATTCCCGCAAACTATTGATGTGCTCCGTACCCGCGCTGTTCCTCTGGGCATTGATTTGGTAATTGGTGATGCGACCTCATTTGCCTTCGGTAAAGATTTCTACGGTGCGATCCTGCAATATCCCGGACGCAATGGTGGCGTGCAGGATTATTCTTCTTTCACTGCTACCTGTAAATCAAATAATATCCGTGTGGTAGTGGCTGCCGATATCATGTCGCTGGTACTGCTGACCCCTCCGGGTGAATGGGGCGCTGATGTGGTGGTGGGTTCTACCCAGCGCTTCGGTGTGCCAATGGGCTTCGGTGGTCCGCACGCGGCTTACTTTGCTACGAAGGAAGAGTACAAGCGCGATATACCGGGACGTATCATCGGTGTGAGCATCGATGCTGCCGGGAAAACCGCCTTACGCATGGCGCTGCAAACCCGCGAGCAACATATCAAACGCGATAAAGCGACTTCCAACATCTGCACCGCGCAGGTATTGCTGGCCGTGATGGCGTCGATGTATGCCGTGTATCATGGTCCGCGCGGACTCCGTGCCATCGCCGGTGAAATTCATCGCAACGCGGCAACTATCGGTAGCGGCGTAACGAAACTCGGTTATGCACTTGTCCACAATCATTACTTCGATGCAGTTGCAATTAAGGCTACCGGTAAGGTGGAGGAGATTCGCAAGATGGCTGAAGCTGCGAAGATAAACTTCCGCTATGAGGCCAATGATGTGGTAGTGATCAACGTGGATGAAACAACACTGTCATCTGATGTGGCAGAGATCATCGGCATCTTCGCGAAAGCTGCCGGTGTCGACTATAAACAAAACGGTATCGACGCAACCATCGGGGTGATCAATGATAAAATGCCACTCGCACGTAAAAGCGATTTCCTGACGAATATCGTCTTCAATAAATACCGCAGTGAAACAGATATGCTGCGTTACATCAAGCATCTCGAGAATAAGGATCTTGCCTTGAATCATTCCATGATCGCTTTGGGTTCCTGTACGATGAAACTGAATGCGACCAGTGAGATGATGCCTTTGAGCTGGCCGCTCTGGAATTCTATTCACCCGTTCGCGCCATCTTCCCAAACTCAGGGCTATGCGCAGATCATCCGTGAACTGGAAGCGTACCTCTGCGAGGTGACCGGTTTCGATGCGGTTTCACTGCAGCCAAACTCCGGTGCTCAGGGAGAATATGCAGGACTGATGGCGATCCGTGGTTACCTGGAAGCAAAAGGTCAAGGTCATCGGAATGTTTGCCTGATTCCGCAGAGCGCACATGGTACCAATCCTGCTTCTGCAGTGATGGCCGGCTGGCAGATTGTGGTGGTGAAGTGTGATGATAATGGAAATATTGATCTCGCTGATCTCCGTGCAAAAGCAGAGTTGCATAAAGACAAGCTGGCGGCAGCGATGGTCACCTACCCAAGTACACACGGTGTGTACGAAGAAGGTATCCGCGAACTCACCACGATTATTCATGAAAACGGCGGACAAGTGTATATGGATGGTGCCAACATGAATGCACAGGTAGGTCTTACAAGCCCGGGCATGATCGGTGCCGATGTATGCCACCTCAACCTTCATAAAACCTTTGCGATTCCCCACGGTGGGGGTGGTCCCGGCATGGGCCCCATTGGTGTAGCTGCCCATCTGGCACCATACCTCAGCAATCACCCGGTTGTGAATGTGAATCCGGAGCGGACAGGCACAGCAGTTAGTGCAGCGCCCTGGGGCAGTGCGTTGATCCTGCTTATCAGCTACGGATACATTCGCATGCTCGGAGTAGATGGTATCCGTCAATCGACAGAATATGCCATCTTCAATGCCAATTACATGAAGTCGCGACTCGAGTCACATTATCCGATTCTCTACAAGGGAACTAACGGATTCGTTGCACACGAGATGATTCTTGATTGCCGTGCTTTCAAACAAACGGCCGGCATAGAAGTAACCGATATCGCCAAACGTCTGATGGATTATGGCTTCCACGCACCTACCGTTGCATTCCCGGTTGCAGGTACACTCATGGTAGAACCTACCGAGAGTGAATCAAAGGAAGAACTCGACCGTTTTTGCGATGCGATGATCAGCATCCGCGAAGAAATCCGCGCCATCGAAGAAGGTCGTGCCGATCGCGAGCACAATGTATTGGTGAATGCCCCGCATACCTGTGCAGAAGTTACCGCGGATGTTTGGAATTATCCATACAGCCGTAAGGAAGCGGCCTTCCCGGCTTCATGGATTGCGTACAATAAGTTCTGGCCTTCGGTGAAGCGTATCGATAACGCCTATGGCGATCGTAACCTGATCTGTACTTGTCCTGAAGTGTCATCCTACGAAGAGGCACTTTCGTAAGTAAATAAGAGAGATAGCAAGCGGGTCATTACTTCGGTACTGATCCGCTTTTTTTTTTTTTACTCAAATGTAATCCGCAACTATCAGCGTTTCCCCTTTTTTCGGTAATCTGAATTTAGGCACTGATCTGCACTGATCCGCCATGCGGCGGATGATTTGTTAGGATCAGTAAAAACATAATCGATCATAATCCGCCGGCTGGCGGACCATAAAAAATCAGCGGCTCCATCTGCGTCCGCCGTACGGCGGATCCGCGTTCCCTCCCCCTTAGGCCAATGTTGGTGATCCTGAGTTTTTCCAGCTACAGAAAACTTTCTCTACTTTTATAAAAATTTTAAATCATGAAATGGATTGGATGTGAGCCTTCTTCCAATGTCAAGGACTGCCGTAGAATGGGCAATCCTGCGTCCGGCGAATAACATTCAAAACATAAAAAACTTTAATAACATTCATAACATTAATAACCGCCGAAGGCGAAACCAACGCCGCAGGCAACTACCGCCGCATGCAATCACATGAACTACCTCGCACACCTATATCTCTCTGCTGACCGTCCCTTGCTGGCCATCGGAAATTTTATTGCCGATCATGTGAAGGGGTCGATGGCAGATCAATATGATGGTGAAGTCAGAGATGGTATCCGGCTGCATCGGATGATTGATGAATTTACCGATTCACATCCGATCGTAGAGAAGAGCAAGGCACGTTTACGTCCTGATTTTCGGAAGTACGCTCCCGTTATAGTGGATTTGTATTATGATCATTTCCTGGCCCGTGATTGGGAGATGTTTCATCACCGGCCCCTTCCGGATTATGCCGCTGAAATGTATGCTTTATTGCGTCAGAATGAGCATATACTGCCACATAGGACAATTCACATGCTCGGTTACATGGAGCCTCAGAACTGGCTGGTAAAGTATGCATCAGTGGAAGGTTTGCAACGGGCACTTACCGGACTTGCACGCCGCACTACATTTCCTTCAAACATGGAAAATGCGCATCTGTTTTTACAGGATAATTATCAATTGTTCGAACAGGAGTTTAATGACTTCTTTCCGGACTTGAGATCCTTTGTGCAGATCGCGTTAGAGAAATAAAATTTTCAGAACAGATTGTCGTAACTCTTTACAATCTTGATCACTTTTCGTTCACCTTCCGTGACCGCTTCAATAAGGTAAACTCCTTTCTGCCAGTTCAGCGTTGAGATGTTACTGATCTCCTGGTACAATGAAATGAGGCTTCCGTCTGCATTGGCGGTTTGGAATAAAGGGTAAACCTGATTGTATTGAAGTCGTCCGTAAGAGTTAAAGACACTGATGGTAAGGAAACCATTGCTTCTGCTGTACACTTTGATGCGAAGAAACTCATCCTGGTAGTTTTCAATAAAAGTCGGGTTGATGTCTATGTCGAAGTTCGTACATATACCGGCAAAGTAACCACACGGAAAGAAGGTGTACTTGTTTATGGCAAAACAATCATTGCGATATGTTTTTCCGTCACATCCGCAAACGGGATTATAATCCTGAAAACAGGTAAAGAAAATATTCTCTTGTTTGGTCGAGTCTTTGCAGGGATTGCAAAACAACTGCGCATGGGATGCATGGTGTAAGGCTGTAAGGATTAAAAGGAGAAGAATTCGTTTCATACCCATATAACAATTCTATGTCTGCTAAGTTACAACGTAAAACAACGCTCTATTGTGTATTCATACCCGATTTCTTTCTGAACGATGAATTTTCATGACCGACCTTCAAAAAAAAGAGCGCTCATGGAGCGCCCTTTTCAATGAGGATCAAGAGATTACTCTCCGCTGAAGGCGGCTAATGCCATCTCACGGTTCAGACGGGCAATATTGGAAACGGAGATGCCTTTCGGACATTCTGCTTCGCAGGCTTCGGTATTGGTGCAGGCGCCAAACCCGGCTTCGTCGTGTGCTTTGAGCATGTTGGCCACACGTCGTTTCGCTTCAGCCCGGCCTTGTGGTAATAACGCATATTGCGATACTTTGGCAGAGAGGAAAAGCATAGCAGAGCTGTTTTTGCAGGCTGCTACACAGGCGCCACAGCCAATACAGGCAGCTGAATTGAATGCTTCATCCGCGTTGGCTTTGGGAACCGGAATGGCATTGGCGTCCGGTGCTGCTCCGGTATTTACCGAAACATAACCTCCTGCATGTTGAATCCGGTCGAAAGCAGTACGGTCAACTACTAAATCGCGGATCACCGGGAATGCTGATGCTCTCCACGGCTCAATGGTGATGGTTTCACCATCTTTAAAACTACGCATATGCAGCTGGCAGGCAGTAACACCTTTCACCGGACCATGTGCACGGCCGTTGATGTACATGCTACACATTCCGCAGATTCCTTCCCGGCAGTCATGGTCAAATGCAATCGGTTCTTTTCCTTCTTTGATGAGGTCTTCGTTGGTGACGTCCAGCATCTCCAGGAATGACATGTCGGGACTGATATTTTTTGCCTGATAGGTTTCGAAACGGCCGCTTTCTCTGGCGTTTTTCTGTCTCCAGACTTTGAGGGTGAGGTTCATATTTCCGCTCATGATTTTCTGTTTTTAATGCACCTTGCGGTGTGATTACTTGTAAGAACGTTGTGTAAGTTTTACTTCTTCGAAGTTCAGTTTTTCCTTGTGTAGCTCATGGGGTTGTCCGTCACCTTTGTATTCCCAGGCGGCTACGTAAGCGAAATTCTCATCATCACGCAGAGCTTCGTTTTCCGGTGTCTGGTATTCTTCACGGAAGTGTCCTCCGCAACTTTCGTTGCGATGTAAGGCGTCCACCATCATCAATTCACCAAGCTCGAGGAAATCTGCTACGCGTCCTGCTTTTTCAAGATTCTGGTTGAGTTCCTGATCGGTACCGGGTACCAGCAGGTTTTGCCAGAATTCAGTCTTTAGTGCACGCATCTTTTCAATCCCTTCTTTCAATCCCGCTTCGTTTCTTCCCATGCCACAGTGGTTCCACATGATCAGACCCAGCTCGCGGTGGAAATCGTGTACGGTTTTCTTTCCTTTGATCGAGAGAAGCTTGTTCAGACGTTCCTTAACGCTTTTCTCGGCCTCCATAAATTCAGGAGTATCATTTGGAATCGGCTTCCGCTCCACACCGGCCAGATAGTCGCCGATCGTATAAGGGAGTACAAAATAACCGTCTGCGAGACCTTGCATCAGCGCGGACGCTCCGAGACGGTTAGCACCATGGTCACTGAAGTTGGCTTCGCCGGCTGCATAGAGTCCGGGAATGGAGGTCATGAGATTATAATCCACCCACAGTCCACCCATCGTGTAGTGTACAGCCGGGTAAATCATCATCGGTGTTTTGTAGGGATTATCACCTGTGATCTGCTTATACATATCGAACAGGTTTCCGTATTTCGATTCCACCGTTTTCTCTCCCATACGGCGAATGGCATCACT
>JBIIHN010000318.1:0-3229 GCA_044235745.1 Bacteroidia bacterium | reverse complement strand
ACGGTATCACCAATGGTGATGGTGCCGGCATCAGCTTGCTCTGCACCCATGATCATTCGGAATAAAGTTGTTTTACCTACACCGTTAGGTCCGATAATTCCAACTACACCGGCTTGCGGAAGTTTAAAAGAAAGGTCTTCAATCAGCAACCGATCGCCGAAGCCTTTGCTCACGTGTTCAAAATCGATCACATTCGCACCCAATCGCGGACCGGGAGGAATAAAAAGTTCCAGACGTTCTTCTTTCTCCCTGGTTTCCTCATTCACCATCTTATCATAAGCTGCGAGACGCGCCTTTGATTTGGCATGACGCGCTTTGGGTGACATACGCACCCACTCAAGTTCACGCTCGAGTGTCTTCTTGCGTTTACTTTCTGTCTTCTCCTCCTGCTCCAGGCGTTTCGACTTCTGCTCCAGCCAGCTGCTGTAATTGCCCTGCCAGGGAATTCCTTCCCCGCGGTCAAGTTCAAGGATCCATCCGGCAACGTTATCCAGAAAATAACGGTCGTGGGTTACCGCAATTACGGTACCCTTGTATTGCTGCAGGTGATGTTCCAGCCACTCCACGCTTTCTGCATCGAGATGGTTGGTTGGCTCGTCGAGCAAAAGAATCTCCGGCTCCTGCAACAACAAACGGCAGAGTGCCAACCGGCGGCGTTCACCACCCGAGAGAATACTCACCGGTGTTTCAGGATCTGCACAACGAAGTGCATCCATCGCCACCTCAATTTTATTGTCCAGCTCCCACGCGCCAACAGCATCAATTTTATCCATCAGCTCCGCCTGACGTTCGATGAGTTTATTCATCGCATCATCGTCGAGCGGCTCACCGAGTTTATTGTTCACATCCTCGTACTCTTTCAGAAGATCCACCGTTTCCTGAACCCCTTCCATCACAACTTCGCGAGCCGTTTTAGACTCATCCATTTCCGGCTCCTGAGGAAGATAGCCAACCCGATACCCCGGCGAAAAAACCACTTCACCCTGGAATGACTTCTCCAGTCCGGCAATAATCTTCAGCAAGGTAGACTTACCGGAACCGTTCAAACCGAGGATTCCGATTTTAGCACCATAAAAGAAACTGAGATAAATATTCTTAAGTACTTGTTTCTGTGGCGGGTAGATCTTACTAACCCCTACCATCGAAAAGATAATTTTGCGATCGTCAGACATATCTAAGTGATTGATTAATGTAACTTTATCCCCGTTCCGGTTGTTTACAGGAAAGGAAGGCAAAGTTATCCCTTTCCGCCGGACGACAAAAAGAAAATCAAATATTAAAACAACCTTCATGAAACTGTTGATCACCTCTGCCATTTTGCTATTCACGCTTACACTCTCAGCGCAGGAAACAACCAAACTTTCTTTCAAACTGCAACAGAAAGTGAATGAGGAATCGGAACGCAGCGAGCCGATTTCAGTATTAATCAAGGGGGATGTAAACTATCTGCGGGAAGAAATTCAACGCATGGGCGGACGGGTAAAATTTACAGCCGGTGATATCTGCTCGGCGATCATAACCGGCGACATGCTCTTTCATCTGCGAAGCAACCCCCGCGTCATCCGTATCGAAGAGGGACATATTCAGATGCAGGAGATGAACGACAAAATGCTAATTAACAATAAAATAAATCTTATACATGCCGGAAACAGCCCTCTCCTGCAAGGCTATGACGGCGAAGATGTTGTTGTGGGCACCATCGATACCGGAATAGACTTTACACATCCGGATTTCCTCGACAGCACCGGACAAAGCCGGGTTCTATGGGTATGGGATCATTTATTGCCGGTAAACGGGAATACGCCTCAACCCTACAATTACGGCCAGCAATTCTCAAAAGCGAATATTGATGCCGGCACCGCATCAGCACACGTAGATGCCACTGCACACGGAACCCATGTAACGGGAATAGCTGCAGCAAACGGAGATTCATTACCGGCCTTCAAAGGAGCAGCTCCCAAAGCAGATATCATCGCTGTTTCACTCAACTTTAATCAAGATGATGACAATTGGTTAAGTTCCGTAGCAGATGCAGTAGAATACATCTTTCAAAAAGCGGATTCCTTAGGTAAACCCTGCGTCATCAATATCAGCGCCGGCACCTATTTTGGATCACACGATGGAACGGATTTACAAGCAGTAGCCATCGACAATCTTATTAAAGCAAAACCAGGCAGGATGGTTGTTGCTGCTGCAGGTAACGCCGGTAACTATCCGCTGCACCTTCAACACAACCTGAACAACGACACCGCTTTTACCTGGTTCAGCACTACCGGAAACAATCCGATTTATATTGAATTCTGGGCTGACACCGCAGACCTGAATCAGGTGCAGTTTTGTCTTGGAGCAGACAAAACCACTCCGGCGTATGAAAATCGCGGACAACTAAACTGGTCCGTTATTTCCAATCATATTGGACTGCTGAAAAACGACACCTTACGCAGCCTATCCGGTAATCGCATTGCCATCGTTCAAACCTACGGACAATTGATCGGTGATCATTACAGCATGATTTATTATGTCATTCCAGACTCAGGAGCATATTATTTCAGGCTGATGACCAAAGGAACCGGCAAGATGGATTGTTGGAGTTTTAACATGGTATCAGCCGGCTTACCGGCACCGGCAGCTTATCCTGCAATTGTAAATTATGTAACTCCGGATTACGAACAGAATATTTGCAGCAGCTTTCAATGCAGCGATGTGGTTATATCAACAGGACAATATGTAAACCGGAACAATTACATTGATGTAAACGGAAACCTTCAAACCTTTCCGACAACTGAAGGAAATATAGCAGCCAGTTCGAGCCGCGGACCTACTCGTGACGGAAGGATCAAGCCTGACATTACCTCTACCGGCGAGCAAACACTGGCATCCTGTAAACTATCGAGTGTAGCCTGGTTTCTTGCCAACCAACCTTTTAAACTGGCTCTGGGAGGTCTTCACATCCGCGATGGAGGAACCTCTTCTGCAGCACCGGCCATTGCGGGAGCCATTGCACTATATCTGCAATCTAACCCGACTGCTGACTGGCAGGATATCCGTAATCGCGTACTTTACTGCGCAACGCAGGATAATTTTACAGGCAGTAATCTACCCGACAACACCTATGGACATGGTAAGTTCGATGCATTTGCCATGATGACCGGATGTACAGCGTTGGGCAGTGCTGAAATAAACCACCGATCCATCCTCTTATACCCCAACCCGGCAACAGAACATCTTA
>JBIIHN010000317.1:0-3231 GCA_044235745.1 Bacteroidia bacterium | reverse complement strand
AACTCTCAAATCCCCGCCAATAGCATTCGCAGTCTTGCTCAGGATACCGCAGGTACACTCTGGGTAGGAACGTTCTCAAACGGATTAGGATCATTTGACGGATCAACCTGGACCTTGTACAATACGCTGAACTCTCCAATGCCGGATGATTTTGTGCGCAGCCTTGCTATAGACACGTCTAACCAAAAATGGATCGGTACCACCGGGGGACTTGCAAAGGTGGACAGCCTGAATAACTGGACCATCTATACGATGTGGAACTCGATAATTGGCTCCAATAACATTGCCGCCATTTTTGTTGATACCGCTACCAACGATAAATGGGTAGGTACTGTAAACGGTGGTCTTCTACTCGTTGAAAAGGATACCAACCTGACCAGCTTTACGGTTCAGAATTCCGGAATATCCGATAACACCATTCTCGGTATTGACAGAGATAATCTTGGCAATACACTAATAGCTTCACCAGCGAATGGGTTGATTGTAAAACTAAGCGGCTTTGGCTGGTTTACGTATAATCTTGTATCCTCCAATATCCCTACGGCAGGACTTACATCACTCAAGGCAGATGCAACCGGAGAGCCCTGGATCGGTACATTTGACAAGGGTCTATTGTATAAAAACGGCAGTAATTTCATCATGTACGATACTTCAAATTCCCCATTGAAGGATGTGCACATAACCTCTGTAAAAGTGGATGGAACAGGGAAAGTATGGATTGGCACCGCCAGCAAGGGCCTGTATATACTAGACCCCTCGTTGTTGACGGGAATTGAAAATACCACCCTTACGCCTAACGTTCGTGTATATCCGAATCCGGTCAATACTCATCTGAATTATATTGCCGGTGCCTCACCCCTGATGATTGAAATCACCGATCTTCATGGAAGAGTTATTCTGCTGCATCATGATACCAGGGAGGCAGCAGATGTATCTTCACTACAGTCCGGCACTTATCTGGCAAGATTCCGTTTTTCAAACGGCAGTACCGTCAACAAAACATTTATCAAGCAATAAAGTCTATTTCTGAATAACGGTATTGGTGAATTTATTCAAAGCAATCTGCATCTGATTGATCGTATTCAGTTCCGTCAGGAGTTCATCATAGGGCAATCCGGCTTCCTGTCGTGCCTTTAACTCATTTGCCACCCCGGACTTCAATTTCGAAAGCTGTTTTTTCTTAATATAAATCACAGGATCGATAACTGTTTTATGCAGTTGACTCGCTTCATGTTTGACTTCTATCTGATGCTCTTCCCATTTGGCAAGTTCATGACGGGGAGTCATCATTCCAATCGCCAGATTCTTGATCTCAGGTTCCAGCTGCATCAGAAACTCCTGTTCATTATATGGCAACCCTTCCTCAAATTGCGTACTGAATGCAGCAAGAATGGCTGCACACCCCGGGCTGACAAAGTGAATTCCGTCCTCCCGTAACTGTGAAATGATAAAATCCCTCACACGAGCCGAGGGGATTTCATTATTATCCACCGGCTCGTCAGAAGGCAGATAGAAAACCTTATCTGAATACAGCAGGAGGATCCGGATAATTTCTTCTTCCTGAGTGATGGTATCGAATTCATTGATAACTATCCTATCTTCCTCTTCCAAAGCTGCGGCCAGCGCATCATTGGTTGTACCTGCGCCGGTTTCTGACGGGGGCATTACTTCACCGGCCGCTGATTTCCGAATCTGACTGCGCAGGATCTTATTCAGCTCGTTCAGCAACACCTTCTCCTCCATCTCCATTAACACGGACGTATGCCGGATGTACGCCGCTCTCGCAATGGCATCCGGTACACGGGCCACTGTTTCCACAATATCACGGATCAATGCTGCTTTTTTAATCGGGTCGCCCTGAGCATCAGCGAGCAGTAATTTCGTTTTGAAGGAAATGAAATCAACAGCCTCTGAGGAGAGGAAATCGCGTAACTCAGCAGTAGATACTTTCCGCGAATAGGAATCAGGATCTTCTCCGTCGGGAAAAAGTACTACCCGCACATTCATGCCTTCTTCCAGAATCAGATCAATACCGCGAAGTGAGGCCTTGATACCTGCGGCATCGCCATCGTAAAGCACCGTAACATTCCGCGTATAACGACCAATCAGGCGGATCTGCTCCACCGTTAGTGCCGTACCACTCGATGCAACCACATTTTCAATGCCGGCCTGGTGCATGGAGATGACATCGGTGTATCCTTCTACCAGATAACAGGCATCATGTGCTATTATCGATTTTTTCGCCTGAGAAATTCCGTAAAGATTTTTACTCTTTATGTAAATCTCTGTTTCCGGTGAATTCAGGTATTTCGGACTTTTCGGATCTGTTTTAAGAATACGGGCACCAAAGGCGATCACTCTTCCCGTCAGGTTATGAATCGGAAACATCACCCGGCTGCGAAACCGGTCGTACACTTTGTTTTCCTGTACAATGGTAAGTCCGGTCTTCTCGAGCAACTCACGCTGATAGCCTGCGGTAGCAGCTGCTGTTGTGAGTGCATCCCATTTATCCGGCGAAAATCCCAGGTGAAAGCGGCGGATGATTTCATCCGTGAATCCACGCTCTCTGAAATACGTAAGACCAATCGCCTTTCCTTCTTCCGAATTCCATAAATAATCCTGATAAAAATCCTGCGCAAACGTTGTGACGGTAAATAAACTCTCGCGAAACGATTGTTGCTCGGCATATTCAGGACTTGGCGCCTCTTCTTCAATCGTAATATTATACTTGTTGGCAAGATAACGTAATGCCTCAGGAAAGGTCAGGTGCTCATGCTCCATAATAAAGGTAACGGAGTCGCCGGCCTTTCCACACCCGAAGCATTTGAAGAATCCCTTCGCCGGAGAAACGGTGAATGATGGTGTTCGTTCGTTGTGAAAGGGGCAAAGTCCCAGAAGGTTGGACCCGCGCTTTTTTAATGCCACAAAGTCACCCACTACCTCTTCAATGCGGGAGGTATCCAGAATCAGCTCCTTGGTAGCGGTATTGATCATGTGACTGTAAAGATAAGGTTCAGGCGGGAAACGTTGAAATTCTGCTGAAGAAAATCAGTGGATTAATGGCTCCGTTGTGTCGTAAAAAGCACAAGATCTGCGAGCGATTTCCTGTAATCAGAAGCCGGAAATGAATTCAGGATGCCAAACGCCTTGTCCTGATATACCTGCATTTGCTTACGGGCATAATCCAGACCACCCAACTCCATAACCAAACGAATTACCCGTTCCACCCGT
>JBIIHN010000316.1:0-3236 GCA_044235745.1 Bacteroidia bacterium | reverse complement strand
CACACAGGATATATACACTTCCAGACAGTTACGACTTGCGATTGAATTGATCGTTGAGACACCGGAGCCCGGAGCAACTATTGGTTTTATTGATTTATTTGACTTTGATCCACATCATCGTCGTGCAGGAGTGGGAATTCTGATTGGGGATAAAAATAATCGCAGAAAAGGATACGCCTACGAAGCGCTTCGTTTACTCATCAATTATTCGTTCCATACTTTAAATCTTCATCAGTTGTATTGTCATATTGATACGGACAATGAGGCCAGTCTTCGTTTGTTTTCAAAGGCAGGGTTCAGGACTTGCGGGGTCCTGCGTGACTGGATTAACTACCGGAATGCATGGCATAATGTTTCGGTTTTACAGATTATTCGCCCTGCTGCCGTTATATAAAAGATGATGCGCCGCTTGAGAAGCTTGCTTTTTTTGGGAGTTGCCACACTATTGGCAACTCTAAATTGGTATTGTGGAAGTGGGGGATCCGAAAAAGCGGAAATTCGAACTGAACGTAAGACATACGCAGCACTAACCGAAGATGCACGGTATGTCGGGATGCAAACCTGCTCCGGGTGTCATGCAGATGTACATGCTACATTCATCCATACCGGAATGGGAAAGTCCTTCGACCGGGCCGGGAAAAAAAAATCCTCCGGAAATTTTTCGGGTCATCCGGTAGTGAGCGATATTTCACATAATTTATCTTATCACCCTTATTGGAATCAGGAAGAGTTGAGGTTGCTTGAATTCAGGCTGGAAGGACGGGATACAATTTTCAAGCGTGACGTACCGATCAGCTATATTGTTGGTTCGGGTCAACATACAAACTCGCATATGTGGGTCAGTAATGAATATTATTTTCAAGCTCCGGTTACTTTTTATACTCAAAAACAGAAATGGGATTTACCTCCCGGATTTGAGAATGGCGAAAACTCCAGATTCTCCAGATTGATAGGTCTTGAATGTATGACCTGTCATAATGGTTATCCTGAATTTGTAATCGGATCAGAAAATAAGTATTCAAAAGTTAAGAACGGGATTGATTGTGAAAGATGTCATGGTCCCGGTAGTATCCATGTAGAAGAAAAATCAAAGGGGATACTGATAGATACATCAAAATATATCGATTATTCCATCGTTAATCCTTCCAAGTTGCCGATAGATCTGCAGTTTGATGTTTGTCAGCGTTGCCATGTTCAGGGGAATTCAGTGTTGAAAGAGGGAAAGTCATATTTTGATTTCATACCCGGTATGAGATTAAGTGATGTGATGGATGTTTATATGCCGGTATATGAAAATAATGAATCGGTACACATTATGGCGTCGCATGCTGAGCGATTAAAAATGAGTAGGTGCTTTATGGTTACAGAAGCACGTATTAAAGAAATGACACCATCGGTGGCCGGTCTGAAGCCCTATAAGAATGGACTGACCTGCATTACTTGTCATAATCCTCACGTATCGGTAAAGAACTCAGGTGGGGAGCAGTTCAATAATGCATGTAACGGCTGCCATGGGGACAGTAAAGAACAAACCTGCACAAATGATCCGTTAAAGAATAAAATCAATGGTAATAATTGTGTCTCTTGTCATATGCCATCCAATTCTACAACTGATATCCCGCACGTAAGTGTTCATGATCATAGAATTGCGGTTCACGTAAAAAGCACAATCCCCGCTGTACAGAAACTTAAAGGAATAAATGCAATAAACAACCCCAATCCTTCTCGTGAATCAGTTGCCCAGGCCTACATCAATTATGTAGAGAAGTTCGGAATGGATATCAGCTTACTCGATTCTGCTTTGAAATATCTTTCTGTCACTTCTGACAAAGAAAGGGTTCGTTCCATTCATCCGTTGATTCAGATTGCTTACCTGAAGAAAGATCTTGCCACGATTACCAGGCTTTCGGAACTACCCGGAGTAAGAGAACTGCTGTCAAAAAAGTCATACGATAATAAAGATGCGTGGACCTCATACCGGATCGGGGAGGCGTATAATTTTTCGGGCAAGCAATCACAAGCGATTTATTGGTTTGGTAAATCAGTTGAACTTGCTCCCTATAATGCCGAATTCGCCAATAAATACGGGACAGCTCTCGCTGCTTCCGGTGATTTAGCGAAGGCAGAAATGATCTTCAGGGATTTAATTCGTGAACATCCGGAGTATGCGCCCGGCTATAATAATCTTGGCTATCTGCTACTTACCAGAGACCGGAATATCGCAGCGGCTAAAGAGCTATTTAATAAATCATTGTCTCTGGATCCTGACTACGAAAAAGCGACCCTTAACATGGCAATGATCATGATGCTGGAGGGAAGGAAATCTGATGCAGAAAAAGTACTGAAAAGATTAATGAAGACTAATCCGCAGAATTCTGAAGCAAGGATGGCATTACAACAAATCCTGAAAAGGTAATGGCAAAAAATAAATCATCAAAAAGTAAAGGAAAGTGGAAACGAATATTCTTCGCTTTCGGTATTGTTATACTTCTGGCCGGAAGTCTGACCATTTGGTCTTACTATCAAAAGGTGTTTTCTCCTAACGTACACTTAGAAAAATCACAAGTAAAATTCGTCTACATTCCTACCGGTTCGGACTTTACTGATGTGATGAGAATACTTGAGAGAGGCGGTATGTTAAAAAACAGTGCATCGTTCAGTTGGGTAGCTGAGCAGATGAATTATGTCAATAAAGTGAAGCCGGGAAAATATGAGGTGAAAAAGGGGATGAGTAATCGTGAGTTGATTGGATTATTGAGGTCCGGAAAGCAAACGCCTGTAAAGTTGACATTCAGTAATATTCGAACAGCCGCTGAACTTGCAGGTGTTGTTGGTAGTAAAATTGAAGCGGATTCATCAGAAATAATTTTTCTCATGAGAGACCGTGTTTTTCAGCAGAAATATGGTTTTACTGAAGAAAATAGTCTTTGTGTGCTGATCCCGAATACCTATGAGTTTTTCTGGGATACTTCGGCAGAGGAATTTTATGCACGCATGGCGAAGGAGTATAAAAAATTCTGGAACGAAACCCGTAAAGGGAAGGCAAACACGACAGGATTGTCACAGAATGAAATAATGATTCTGGCCTCAATCGTGGAACAGGAGACCCGAAAAAATGACGAGAAGCCGGTTGTAGCGGGAGTATATATGAACCGATACAATAAAGGGTGGAAATTAGAAGCGGACCCAACGCTGGTATTTGCGAATGGTGATTTTTCGATTCGACGCGTACTTAA
>JBIIHN010000021.1:0-10613 GCA_044235745.1 Bacteroidia bacterium | reverse complement strand
TGGATGCCCCGGTTTTGAGAGTAATGGGTGGTGATGTCCCACTGCCTTATGCCCCCACATTGATTGAAGCATATTTACCTAATCCTTCACGTGTAGTTAAAGCTGTAAAAGAAGCGATGTATATGAATGCGTGATAAATCATGCTTCTAAAAAAAGAGGCTGTCGTCATTACGGCAGCCTCTTTTTTTTAGCGGGGACGTGGACCGCCCATCTTTTGTTCTCTTCGCTCCTTAATTCTTTCAAGTAGTTCCTTCTTGAAGTCATCCTCAGCTCGATATAAGAGCGCCACTTTTCGCATGGGTAAAGTCTGTTTAAATTGAGCGTTATATTTTTTCAGGATATCCAGCTCTTGTTGACGGTAAGAGATCTCACTATCCACCACCTTTTCAATTTCCTTGTCCGTCATCTGCTGAAAATTATCCTTAACGTCCCTTCCGGCTTTGTTTCTGGTTTCTCTGACCGATTTCAATTCTTCCGAAAACTGGTTGTACACCGGCCAGAATTTTTTCGCCTCTTCGGGCGTAAGATTTAGACGTCGTGTGAGGAATGCAATTTTCATGGATTCAATATCCTCGCGTTTATCTCCTGGTTGGGCAAGCGTTGGGAACGAGAGAATAACCACCAGCAGGATGGTAAGTGGATAAAGGATACGGGCTTTCATTTATTAAGTATTATAATTCGTTCAGTAATTCTTCTTCACTGGAGTTTTCCAGCAGGTAATTTTCAAGGTTAGATTCTTTTAAAGAAGACTCATTTTCAGGTGCAATAAGTGCTTCCGCCAACAGATCTTCTTCCAACTCCTGATAATAGTTGCTGTTGATCAGATCGTCCGTTGATAGTTGCAACTCACCGATTGAATTCTGCACCTTGGGTTGTGGAGTAGAAGAAGGAGTAATGAGATAAACAGCGGAAATTATCAATGCCAATGAACTTCCTGCCAATACAGGTTTCCAGAAAATTTGAGGTACGGATGGCCTTTTTGCGTTAATTCGATCCTGAATATTTGAACTCAGTTGATCAAAATAACCATCCGGAGCTGCGAAGACCTCTGATTTCTTTAACGAATGAAGCAGCGGGGCATCTTTTAATTCTTCTGCCTCATTTATGTGCTCGTTGTTTTTCATTTGTCATTGGATGGTTTTCAGCGGGAAGGGTTTAATCTTCTTTCAGATATTTTTCTACTTTTTGTACGGCATGGTGATACGATGCCTTTAATGCACCTACTGAAGTTTCAAGTACCTGCGACATTTCTTCATATTTCATATTGTCGTAATAACGCATGTGAAAAACAAGTCGCTGCTTTTCGGGAAGTGCGAGGATTGCTTTCTGTAGTTTCAGTTCAAGCCGGTTTGCATTGATGCCCGGTTCCTGGATGAGTTTGGCTTGTAGTTCAGCTTCTGCATTTCCGATCGGAAGAAAGAACCGCTTCTTTTTTTGTTTCAGGAATCCGAGGGTTTCATTTGTGGCAACCCGGTACATCCATGTAAATAACTTACTATCCTCTCTGAATCCATCCAGATGCGACCAAATTTTGATAAAAGTATTTTGTACGAGGTCGTTCGCATCATCGTGATCGATCACCATCCTTCGGATATGTGCATAAATCCGCTGCTGATACTTTTTTACCAGCAGGTTAAATGCATAGTGCTTTTGAGAGCCGGATGGATCACGAAAGCGCTCCAGTAATTCCTGATCACTGAATTCAGACATATTTTCCCGGGAACTAAGCGTTGGATGCTTTTCCGGGTGGATGGTTTAATGCCCAACTCAAGCCGTTACCTGTCGGCGTTGCAAAACAGCTTGTACGGCGGTAATTATATTCTCACTTTCCAATCCGTATTTTCTCATTAATTCATCCGGTGTTCCGCTTTCACCGAATGAGTCATTGACGGCCACAAATTCCTGTGGAACCGGGTGATGGCGTACAATACACTGGGCAACCGCTTCTCCCAATCCGCCAAAACGGTTATGTTCCTCGGCAGTTACGATACAACCTGTTTTCCGTATAGATTTCAAAATCGCCTCTTCGTCAAGTGGCTTGATCGTATGAATATTAATTATTTCAGCTGATATACCCATATCGGCCAGTTTCTCACCGGATTCAATTGCTTTCCATACCAGATGGCCCGTTGCAACAATAGTAACATCGGTTCCTTCGTTTAACATGACGGCTTTGCCAATTTCGAAATGCTGATCAGCAGGAGTGAAGTTAGGTACAGAGGGGCGTCCAAAGCGCAGATAAACCGGTCCATGATGTTTTGCGATGGCCATTGTAGCGGCTTTGGTTTGATTAAAATCGCAGGGGTTAATGACCACCATACCCGGCAACATCCGCATGAGACCGATATCTTCCAGAATCTGATGTGTTGCTCCGTCTTCTCCTAATGTTAGTCCGGCATGAGAGGCACAGATTTTTACATTTTTATCGGAATAGGCGATCGATTGTCTGATCTGGTCATATACCCTTCCGGTACTGAAATTTGCAAAGGTTCCTGTAAAGGGAATTTTCCCTCCAATAGTTAGCCCTGCCGCAATTCCCATCATGTTTGCCTCTGCGATACCCGTTTGAAAAAAACGATCCGGAAACTCTTTTGCAAAGGCATCCATTTTCAATGAGCCTGTCAGGTCGGCACAAAGTGCAACCACATTTTCATTTGTTTTCCCCAGTTCAAGCAAGCCGGCGCCGAATCCTGAGCGGGTATCTTTTTTTTCAGTATAGGTGTATTTTTTCATGGAAGACAGAAGTCGGTTAGTTTATGTTTACACTGATGCTTGAACCGGATGAAATCCGGAATTGTTTTTCGATCGTGTAGATGGCAGATTGAGAGTTTTTGGGTCGGAAAACGATGCGATAGTTGCCGGGCTGGAGTACCACACTTTCTTTTATACTGTTGAGTGCAATCCGGTGTACCCACTTTAATTCATTCTTATCTTCAATTAAAATATCTCCATAGCCAGGTGCATTACAGATCAACGTTACGAAGCCCGGAGTCGGAATTTGGACTGTGGTGGTTTTACTTTGGTCAACCCTCACATTATTGATATAGATCCTCGGAGTGGTTAAAACCTCCAGGTCATAAGTTCCTACCAGATAACGGGTTACCTGATTAAAATTTTGCACATTCAGGGTTTGCATCTCCCCGCTTTTACGAATGATGGCCTCCAGTTTTTTATATTCATTGGCGCCATCAATCTTCAGTGCAAGATCTCCCTGTGGTGTTTCTGCCGCAATGATATTATGCTTACCCGGAATCAGTGTAATACTGTCCTTTTTTACTTCCGGGATGGTGTGTACGGTGAGACGATATCTTCCCAATGGATCAATTTGAACGGTGTCGGGAACACCTTTTGCGTTGATCGTGTGAAGAATATTATAGCGTATAACACCTGTGTGCTGATCATACAAGGTCATCGATACATTCGTTTCAGAAGGACGGCCATTTATGTCAAGCAGGTTGATTTGTGCAGTTGTATTGTTCAGTGCCTGAGTAATAACGATGTTAAAAGCGGTTCTGAATTGGGTTTCGTCCGTCGCGTCGAAATAATTACCCACACAATCAAAGTTTTTTATAAATTTTTCGTCAAGGCCTAATCCGATAACAAAGGGTTTCAGCACGATTCCTTTTCGTTGTAACATCGCGGAGACGGCGCAGGGATCCCCGTTGCACTCCTCAATCCCATCGGTGATAAGAATGATGATGTTTCGGGCCTTCGTGTCCGGGAAATCTCCTCCGCATTCTTCCAGCGAACGCGCGATCGGTGTAGTGCCGCTTGGACTAATTTCACTTAATCGCTTTTTAATGGAAAATCCATTCTTCCGGCCAAAAGGAACTTCCAGACGGGTATCATCACAGTCCTGTGGCGGGTAGCGTTTGGTATGTCCATACACTCTTAACGCCAGTTCCAGATTGTCAAGCCGCTGTAAGCTATCAACCATTTCGCTCAATAATTTGCGGGCAACCTCATAACGGGTATTCGATTCCCATCGGGCATACATACTTTGAGAGGCATCGAACAGAAACAGAATGCGCGTTGGTTGTTCGGGAGATGCTGTTTGTGCATTAGAAGCTGTAACTGCAAAAAGCATCAGCACCAGTCCTAACCGGAATCTCAAAATCGTATTTTTTTGTTTTTTCAACTTCTAATAATCACCCAGCGTTACCGGATTCTGCTCCAGTGCTGATTTTAATTGTTCATCATTCGGAGCAACACCGTGCCACTTATGTGTATGCATCATAAAGTCGACGCCATGCCCCATGATGGTTTTCATCAGTATCATCACGGGTTGACCCAGTCCGGTGAGCGTTCTGGCTTTTAGCAAGGTGGCCCGGACTTCTTCAATATCATTACCGTTCATTTCCAGAAGCTGCCATCCGAAGGCTTTCCATTTTGCACTTAAATCTCCGGCATCCAATACATCTCGTGTTGCACCATCAATTTGTTGTCCGTTCAAATCAATGATCGCAATCAGATTATCTGTTTTTTTTGCGGCCGCAAACATAGCTGCTTCCCAAACCTGACCTTCCTGAATCTCTCCGTCTCCCATAAGAACGTAAATGAGACTGTCATCATTGTTCAGTTTTTTGGAAAGAGCAGCACCGATAGCTACACTTAAACCCTGTCCCAATGACCCGGAGGCGACTCTGACGCCGGGTAAACCTTCATGAGTGGTGGGGTGTCCTTGCAGGCGGGTATTGAGTTTTCGGAAGGAACCCAGCTCTGAAACCGGAAAGTGTCCTGTACGTGCCAGTACACTATACCAAACAGGTGAAATATGCCCGTTGGATAAAAAGAAAAGGTCCTGATCCTTGCCATCCATGTCCCATTCACTCCCCTTGTGTCGTAATATATCACTGTAAAGTACAGTCATGAATTCGGCACAGCCCAGTGATCCGCCGGGATGCCCGCTTTGAACGGCATGCACCATACGAAGGATGTCGCGTCGTACTTGCTGGGTCAGGTCTTTCAGGTTAGATATTTCTGTCATGGTAGTTGATTGTTGCAAAAATAGGCAGGAGGGGGATGGGGGACTTCCCGTTATCAACAATGTTGTTCTGTTTGTGGAAAATTACTGGATGAAATGTAGGTATAGTTTTATTTTTCTTCTTCCATCACTTCTTGCTCTGCCTACTTTTGCCGTAGATGAAAGTGTTTCCTGAGAACTCCTTGTTAGTGGAGGAATTTGAAAAAGTGCGTTTGCTGGCTGCCGAGGAATGTAACGGTCAGCCGGGTAAGGATTCTATGGCAGGGATTAGCCTGAAGTCTGAGTTTGCTGAAATCCTCAGGGCATTGGAGGAAACCGATGAGATGAGAAGGGTGATTACCAATGGCGAACCCTTTCCATTAGAGACTTACCCTGATATTACCGGTGAGTTGAAATTGCTGCATATCCGGAATTCTGTACTGACTCCATCACAAATCCTGTTGCTGAATAAACTGGTGAGTCTGGCAGGCCGGATTTTTGGTTTTTTTAAAGGTAGAGAAGGTCGTTATCCGTTGATGCAATCGTTGGCGGATGCTGTGGAATACAAGACGGAAATTTCCGAATCGGTGGATAGGGTAATGGATGAAACCGGATATGTATTATCCTCGGCTTCTTCAGATTTGGGCAGGATTCGGAAAAACCTAAGCCGAAAACGGGTGGAGTCAGAGCAGTTATATCAGAGTGTGATCAGCAAATACCGGAAAAACGGATGGGTGACTGATGCGGAGGAAAGCTGGAGGAATGGCCGTCGTGTGGTGAGTATTGTCGCTGAACAAAAGCGAAGTGCACGTGGCATTATCCATGATCTTTCTGCAACGGGAAAAACCTGCTTTATTGAGCCGGAAGAGGCTATCGGCATCAATAACCTTATTTTATCATTGGAGGAAGAGGAGCGGATGGAGATTCAGCGGATTATGAAAGAGCTGACGGAATTCTTGCGCAGGTTTCATTCGTTTATTCGCGATTATTTTCAACTGGTGATTCGTTTTGATGTGATAGCTGCAAAGGCAAAGCTGGCGATCAGAATGAAGGCCTGTCTTCCTTATGTTGAGCCGGGTCCGGTCGTTTCTGTAATTGATGCCTGCCACCCTTTGCTCTTTCTTTATCATACCGCCTCCGGTAAACCTACAGTGCCATTTACCTTAACCCTGAAAGAGGATAATCGGATTTTGGTAATCTCCGGCCCGAATGCCGGTGGTAAAACGGTTTGTATGAAAACCATAGGTTTATTGCAAATGATGCTGCAAAGCGGGTTTCTTGTTACGGCAGATGGTAATTCCCGATTTGGAGTGTTTCGTAATATATTGGTAGATATCGGAGATTCCCAGTCGCTTGAATTTGAATTGAGCACCTATAGTTCGCGGTTAAAACACATGAAGATGTTTTTGCAGCGTGCGGATGAAAATTCATTGTTTCTGATCGATGAGTTTGGAACAGGAACCGATCCTTCGTTAGGTGGCGCCTTGGCTGAGGCCATTTTGGAAGATCTGAATTTTAAAAAGGCAGTGGGTATAATTACCACTCACTACATGAATTTAAAAGTACTGGCTGATCGTACCAAGGGGATCATTAATGGGTCAATGGCCTTCGATGCGAGGAAACTGGAGCCGCAATTCCGTCTCGAAGTTGGTAAACCGGGTAGCTCATACACTTTTGTAGTTGCAGAACGTAGCGGACTCCCACACTCTGTGATAAACAGGGCAAGGAAAAAAGTGAAACGAAACACTTTGCTTTTGGAAGAGCTGCTTACCAAGATGGAAAGAGAGAAAGGGGAGATGGCGCGGTTGATGGAAATTAATAAAGCTCAGGAAAAGCGACTAAATGAACTGGTGAATAAATACGAGAAGAATGTAGCTCATCAGGAACAGAAGCATGAGCAGAATGAGGAACGAATCCGTCAGAAGGAACTTCGGCTCGCACGTCAAATGGAAGATCAGTTCAATCGTTTTGTGCGCGATTGGAAGGACGCAAAGAATAAGAAACAGGTACTGGAGAAATACGATAAGCGGTTACAGGAACGCAAGAATAAGCTGACAGAGAAGGAGCAGGTGAAAATAGAAGAGTTGGTTGCGTATAACCGTAAGCATTTTAAGAAAGGATCAATCGTGCGGTTGAGAAATGGAAAAGTGAAAGGTGTAGTTGATTCGATAAAGGATGATAAGGTTGTTGTGATTTTTGAAAATGTAAAAACAACAGCGGAAATAGGAAGTCTGGTTTTAGCCGATGAAAAGAAAGCTGAGAAATCTATACTTCCGCCCCGTAAACAGCCAAAGGAGTAACAGAACGCGATATCTGCTGCAATCTATCTGGCATTAATCAGTTCGTTTGATTTGGTCATGTACTTCTGACCAAGACCGGCATTACCGTTCATCCGATAAGCTTTTCCAAGCAGGGCCGCTGTGGCAGAGGATTGAGGGAAGGCATCCATATTAAATCGTAATAATTGGATGGCATCTTCCATTTTTCGTTTGTGCAAAAGTTCGGTGGATAGACGAGTTAATTGTACGTCATCTGCCGGGTATTGATTTTTGCCGGTGACATTTAAAGCTGAAAGCTGTGCCTTGATGAGGGCAGCTGCGTTGGCAAAATAAGCATACGTGATAGTCCCGTCAGCCAGATCCCGCTCATACTCCAGCATGGTATACAGGAGTTGATCAGCTTTATCCTGGGCAGATGTAGAGCCACTCCGCTTCATTTCTGCGTATGCTTTATCTCCTTGAATGAGGAAAACTGAATCGCCGTCTGTCCGAAGAATTTCTTCGAAATTCAGAATCGCTGCAAGCGCAATCTGTGAGTAATTCTGAGATTCGTTTTTAAAACCACAGGCTTGTGTTTTCCAAAGTGTCCGGATCAATTCCTGACCTCCTTCTATAGGGTTAATTTTGTTCATTGCACAGGAGAGATTTCCTGAACCGGCATGATAGGCATGCAGTACGAGTAAACGAAACCAGGTATCTGTTTCTTTATAGGAAATGTTACGCTTGTCCAGCATTGCTTTGACCTGTGGAATACAAATCGTAGAAAGGAGTCTCGATGCGCCATAGGCAGCTCTTTTCAGGTCTGTACGTTCATCTACGTATTTATTGACTTTTAGTCCAAATCGTAAAGCAACAGATCGCATCAGCTGGAATGGTCCTGCCGCGCCTACATAGGATTTACTGGTGTGTTTGCCGGGACTTTCTATTAAAAGAATCGTTTGTGCATACCAAGGATCCACCCCGAATTCGTTGAAGTAGTGAACAGCTTTACTGATAGTGGGAATGCTTTTTCGGTGCTCATAAAATTCTCTTTTTCCATTTGTCACAAAAAGCTCTTCGCCATATTCTACGCAATACTGGTTGCGAAGACCTGATTTAACGACTGTTTTTTCATTCTCACTCTGTGAGCACCAGGTTCGATAACAGGTTACCTGCAAGGGCGTGCGGGAACTGGCAACATTAATAATGCAGGAATCCGGAGGCAAACACATAATCTGTTTCCAGAATTTTGGCTGAGCGAGTGAGTCCCAACCCTCCGTGAACAAAGCGTTGCCATTCACAAATTCCATTAGCGTGGTATCGGATTCGTTAATGACCACTTTTTTAATGATCACCTCCTCCTTCTTAGGTAATGGAGCAGGTTGCTGGGCTTCAGCTTTCTGTACCTGATTACAGGAAACAGTTACAATCGAGAGGAGCAGGAGGGTATAAGGAATCAGCTTTTTCAGACGCCGCATAGATTTTTTTTCTGAGTACGTATATTTCAATAACGAAGTTACCCGGGTTTCATTTCATTAATTTCGTGAAATTCAGGTCTCTTTCCAAAACTATTCATTAGTCAAAGGCTCAGGTGTATGATTTCCACTAATTTTCAACGGATTGATCGTTGAAAACCCTGGCCCCTCGCGATTTCAGACATCTAATCCGCTATTTTTGCCTTAAACAGTACGTGTATGCAGGGTAAGATATTCAAAGATTCGATTGAAATTTCAGTTACCAGAGAGCTGAAGTTGTTTGTTCGCTCCATGGCCGCAAACTATCAATTCATCTTCCAGCAAGAGAAATATGATTTTGTTCAACGGGCAATGATCATTGATTTAGTCGATAGAAACGGCGTCGGAATGCTGGCTGAGCGCTTTGCGACGCAGCGGGAAGGTGAGAAAATGGAACTTACCAAACAGGAATTGTATCTTTTTTATACGATGATGGAGTTGGTGTGCAGAAGCTTTCTGAGTGATGTGGGAGATGATTTTAAGGCCGTGGCCATGAAAGTCAATAAAGTCACCGAGGAGAAATTTAATGAGGTAAGGAACCTCGAATTGAAAATTGCACAGACCCTCATCCAACAGATTCGGCGTGATTTTATGGAAGACCCCGAATTTGAGGAGTTGAATGACCGGATTGAACTATTGGATCAGTGAGGGAAAAGCGGGAGAATCTCGCTTTCAAATTTTTTAGCAAGTTCCAGCAGAGAGTCGGCTTCACAATCAGCGAGTGGTAATTGCGTTTTCCCTGCATACTTATGTTTGTCATCAACGAATCCGGTTATCATGCCTAGATGTTTACCGAACTCCAGATCAGAAATGGAGTTTCCGATCATTAAACTATACCGGAATTCTATCTCGGGATATTCTATTCTCGCTTGTTCTCCAAGCCAGGGGTTAGGTTTTCGTCGATGACTGCTCCTGTCTTCGTCGGTTGCGGAAAATATTGCATCAATGTGAATACCGCTTAACCGAAGGTGATCCCGCATAAATTCATGGATGTTATGGAGATCATCTGACGTCATTAATCCGGCACCGACGCCTCTCTGATTTGTGACCACAATAATTCGTTTAAACCAGGGCTTCAGCAAGGTGAGTGCTTCGGTAACCCCGTCTTCAAAAATAAATGCATCGATCGTCTTTACGTAGTCGCCCGGAAGTTCCCTGTTAATTACACCATCTCGGTCGAGGAAAAGTGTGCTGAGCTGCATATCAGGAAGCGGGAAATAATCCTTCTTCAATCAGTTGGCAGAGGATGTGGCCCATGAGAATATGGGTCTCCTGTATTCTGGGAGTGTCCATACTTGGTGATTTCAGCATAAAGTCGCAAAGTGTGTTCATTTTACCTCCGCTTTCACCGGTCATACCTACCACCACCATTCCCGCCTTCCGGCCTTGTTCAATGGCAGCAAGGATGTTTTTTGAGTTACCGGAGGTGGATATCGCGAAAAGAATGTCACCTTTTCGACCGGCCGCTTGTACCATTCGGCTATATACCACATCATAGGAATAGTCATTGGCAACGGCAGTTATGTAACTGGTGTTTACATGTAAAGCTTCAGCATATAGAGGGGCGCGATCTGTATAAAATCTGCCCGATAATTCAGCAGCAATATGCTGTGCGTCTGCAGCACTCCCTCCGTTACCGCAGAAGAGAATCTTTCGGTCATTTTTGTAGGCGTTTATGCAAGCATCGGACACCTGTCGAAGAGTGTTTTGCATAACAGGATCGTTAAGCAATTTAACCTTTACGTCAATGGATGCTTGTATGAGGGCGGGGATTGAACTCATGATGCAAAGATAATTTGTTTTAGCGACTGGAAGTTTGCAGCAGGGCAGCCGTGAATGCCGGCCATTGGTATTTTCTTTTCTCGGCTTGTATTCCCG
>JBIIHN010000314.1:0-3252 GCA_044235745.1 Bacteroidia bacterium | reverse complement strand
AGCTCCCTGCTGCACGAAATGAATTCTGACTGCACGCAAAGTATCCGGTTTTAAAATCTCAAACTTCATCGCCACCTTACCATTGGGAGCATTGATCAAATCATAACCAACCTCAGCAGTACCATCGTCCAGACTATAATAGTTTTCAAACTTCTGAATATACGTCACTGTATCATTCGATTTCAGACCTCCAAATGCATTACCATTGGTGAAGTAATTTTTAACAGTGAAGTAGTTTGTATCCGGAGCAAATGAAGGGCTATTCGGGAAAACTGAATCGACGGAGAATGTGTATTTGAGAAATACGTTATTGGGCCGTGCAGGAAATATATTTCCGTTTGCCTGACCAAAACCGGCAACATAGTTATTCTGAAAATCAAAAATACGGTTGTTAAAGCCTACATCTGCCGGTGCGATATCTGTTACACGATAATACATCGACGCGGAATCACGCAGTAGATTCTGCTGGTCGTTGGCATTAAGTGAAATAAAATGATCCCAGGGAACGGATGAATATTCCTTCATTAAGGATGTTGCCGGCTGCGTCATTGCAACATCGACGATAGCCGTATCCATCTGTCCCGAAAACTGATTAAAGGCTTTGAAAAACTTCACATAATCCAGATGCCAATGATCGAGGCTACCGGTTCGGGAACCATAGGTTCTGAATCTGAATCTGAATCCGTCAACTAAAAAAGCGGAGTTTGTAATTCTAATCTGCACTCGGGTAAATGAAGTATCCTGACCATTAGAAATCGCACCTTTCGTAAACCATTGTCTGCTCCAGGCCGTCCCGTTAAAAAAATCGACTACCAAGGAGTCTGGAGAATCCGGAGCATCTCCCCACCCTTTTTTCTGATAATAGAAACTAAGTGTCAGTGAATCGGCCAATGTAAATTGTCCGCCACCCTGACTTTGAGGACGGGTTAGTAAACGAATAAATTTCGAAGTTAATGTATCACAACCGCCCTGTACAGTAGGAGAGGAATTATTATAAGGGTTACCTTCCTGATCAAGGCCATCAAAAGTAGCCACACCCACTGTGATCATATTCCTTGCAAAATGACTGTTCACAAACACATCATTGTCTGTCCATATAGTAGGATCCGGAAACACTTCGGTGGTTGAAAAGTCATCCACTACCGGCAAGTCGATGGTATCCGTTGACAGCATCTTGAACGTTGAAGATGCAGGCAATGAATGCAGGTATTGCTTTATGACCGGATTACTTCCCAGCGGAACAAGTTGTTCATACTGCCCGAATACGGTATTGCTCAGGAAGAACAGTAAAATAAGGATTAGATATTTTTGTTTCATGATTTCATCGTAGCTTTTCGGTATCCTCCGTAAAGAATAAATCAATGGATTCTCCCTGTTTTATAAATATTGAATCGCCCGGTTCGGGAATTTGCCTGTAAACTTTGGCGAGAGTAGTATCACGTACACCTTTATCAAAAACAATTGCTCCCGGTTGAATAGACGAACCCTGTAACACAAACAGGACTTCATCATACGTCAATCCCTTCAATGCGGGAACCAACACTTCAGTATTGCCAATCCCATCACCCAGAACCAGATCTACAACCGATCCTTTGGCCAGTTGATCACCGGGTTGAAGAGGATTACCATTTGACTGCACGGCTAACACCGCATTCTTTGCCAGGTCAGGCTTATAAATCAATTGTCCGACCTTCAGCCCGTAAGAAGCCAGGATAGCTTCCGCCTGCCTTTGAGAAACATCTTTCAGGTCGGGAAGTTTTACCTGAGGCGGGATTGTTCGGGTAATGGTAACATAGACCGTTCTCCCCTCTTTCACCATTTGATTCGGAGCAGGATCCTGATCGATTACCACACCCGGAGGTTTGTCAAGAATAAAAACAGAGGAGTCGGCTATTTTCACCTTCATAGTTTTATCGCCCAACACTTTTTCCAGGTCAGTATATTTCATACCAATCACATTTGGCACCGTGACTGTTTCACCATGATTGGTATAAGCTCCTAACCATTTGTAAATAGCTACAAGGATGAAAATAACTGTCAGATTACTCAGGGTAAAGTGAAGCAGAAACTTCTTTGACTTCAGAAACTGAAGGATAGTATTCATAGATCAGGCCGTCAACTTTTGTTTGCGTTTCACTCCAAAATCGAGAATTTTATCAATGAACTCATACGGCCGGTAATGTGCAATCGCTGCCTGATGAAATATACAGGTTGCCGGTGTCATGCCGGGAAGGGAATTCACTTCAATGAATATCACTTCAACCTTAGCGGGATTGAATATCCTGACAAATGCATCGATGCGGGCATAACCTTCAATATTGAGCACTTCGGCTGCCTTTTGCAATTCCTTCCTTACAGTTGCGGAGATCAGCTTATTCTCTTCGGAATTATTGCTGTAACGGGCAGGCGTTATATTCTGACCTTGTCCGGCAAGGAACTTCTCCTCCAACGACAACACATCTCCCTCGGATAGCGCCTCTGAAGCTTCAAACACTTCGAATGCCCGTTTTCCATTTTCATCGAAACAGGTCAGCATTCCGCCCGTAATTTCAATGAACCGGGAAGCACCATTCGATGAAATCAACTCTTCAAACAGAATATTGGGTTTCACCGGGAATTCTTCTTTGGGTTTGATCTTTAATACTGCCGCGAGTTGCGAATCCGGCTCTGGTGTATTCCTGAATGCCAGACGAACATACGCTTCGAGCTCTTCACGATTTCGCAGAATTTTCACCGCTGAACTACATCCATCATCCACCGGCTTCGCGATAAAGGGAAACGGAAATTTATTGCAAATCGTATCCAGAAATCCAGCCGGATTTGACAACCAGTCCACTTCCTGAGCGAGATAGTGCCTGGCAACCATTAATCCATGTTTAGCCAGAATTTCGTTGGTCTGAAACTTGTCGATGGTAACTTTCGAAGAATCGGGTCCGGAACCATTATAGGGAAGTCCCACTTTTTCGAGTTCCCTTTGCAGCGAACCATCTTCTCCGGGCCGTCCGTGCAGCGCTATAAACACGACATCTGCCAATTCTGACAATTGCTTAAAGTCAAGGCGGCGCGGAGCTTCGAGATTACGGGAATCAGCAAAGCGATTCGTGAGACCGCCACACCGGTCGATTATTTTAAGGATGACCGGATGAAGAGAAAAATGTTCGATTTTTTCCCGGATATCATCTGCATTGTCTTTCAGAAGTATATTGATCGGAATGGAGTATAGCTGAAGATCAGCGGCACTTCCGGTAAGGA
>JBIIHN010000313.1:0-3255 GCA_044235745.1 Bacteroidia bacterium | reverse complement strand
CCGGCAGTTGTTTTTGTTGGAGATTGAGAGATGGTATTGACACGCACTTTACGCGATTTACCGTAATGATAACCGTAAGAACGGGCAATCGATTCCAGCATGGATTTCGCATCAGCCATGTCATTATAATCGGGGAAAACCCGCTGTGCAGCGATATACGTTAAGGCCACCACACTCCCCCACTCGCTGATCGCATCCAGTTTCATCGCCGATTGCAACACACGATGCAGGGACATCGCAGAGATATCAATTGTTTTATGGAAATAATCGTAATCGAGATCTGTGTACGCTTTGCCTTTCCGCACGTTGGGCGACATCCCGATCGAGTGCAGCACAAAATCAATTTTCCCGCCTAACACATTCATCGATTCGTTAAAGAGATTTTCAAGATCAGCGTTGGAAGTGGCATCCGCTCCTATGACTTTGGCGTTGCACTGCTCAGCCAATTGATTGATAGCCCCCATTCTCAAGGCCACCGGCGCATTGGTTAAGGTGAATACTGCACCTTCTTCCTGCGCACGAACGGCCACTTTCCAGGCAATCGAATTTGGATCAAGAGCACCGAAGATGATTCCTCTTTTTCCTTTCAGCAATGAATATGACATAGTAGTGATTTTATGAGCCAAAAATAAGTTTTTCCCGCAAGCGATCGGCAGGCAAATACAAACTACTGATAATACGTTTATTGACTCAGCAATTCGCGGGCATTCTCCAACGCAGCCGCCGTCAGCTCTTCCCCTGAAAGCATCCTCGCAATCTCCTGCACCCGTTCATCATCTGTGAGTGGGCGAAGGAAAGAACGGGTTGTACCCTTCTTCGTTTCTTTATACACCAGAAAATGAGCATCTCCTTTAGAGGCCATTTGCGGAAGATGGGTTATCGCAATGACCTGATGCTTACGCGCCATCTCTTTCATGATAGCACCCACTTTCGCTGCGGTCTCACCGGAAATACCGGTATCGATCTCATCAAAAATGATGGTTGGCATAGCGGACAGCCCGGCCATGAGTGATTTAATACACAACATCAGCCTCGACATCTCACCTCCGGAAGCAACTTTTGAGAGCTCTTTAAAGTCCATTCCTTTATTCGCAGAAAAGAGAAATTGCACTTTCTCCAAACCATCTGCGGTCCACTGTTCATCTTTCTCTTCCAGCAAAGCGATGCGCAACACAGCATGCGGCATGGCGAGTGACGACAACTGTTTGGAGATGGTTTTTTCAATTCCCGGAATGGCCTCGCGCCGGGTAGAAGATAGTTTTTCGCCGGCCATCATCAGGTCTCGTCTGCATTGCTCCAGCTGTTTTGTTTTAGCGGAGATTCGATCTTCGAGTGAACCTATATTCTGAATTTTAGCCTCCAGTTCCTCCTGCATCTTCAGCAATTCACTCACTGACGACAAACGATGTTTTTTCTGCAGGCTGTAAATCGCACTCAAACGGTCGTTGATCTGTTCAAGTCGGTTAGGATCAACCTGGAGATGGTCGGCGGCAGTATTGAGTTCCTCGTAAACATCCTTCAGTTCGATGATCAGTGACTGGATACGATTGGCCAGAGTGGCATAGAGCTCATCGTATTTTTTAAGTCCGGCGATCACTTGCTGGAGCGTCTGCAGCTGATTGACCAGATTATCATCAGCACCATAGATGGCACCGGTTGCTTTTCCGAGTTGAGATAAGATTTCCTCGGCATGCTCGAGGCGCTCCTGCTCCTGCTCCATCGTTTCCTGTTCACCATCTTTCAGCTGGAGTGCTGCCAGTTCGTTAAACTGAAAACGGAAATAATCGAGATCACTGCGGCTTTTACGCTCGGCTTCGACGAGTTCATCCAGTTCCTGCCTGATGGTTTTATACTCTTTAAACAAGGTCCGAAAAGCATCAACCTGTACTTTATTTCCGGCATACGCATCTACCACATTCAGTTGAAAGCGGCTGCTCGATAAAAGCAGGGTTTCATGCTGGCTATGAATGTCAACCAAACGCGAAGCAAGGTCTTTCAATGTAGAAATATTCACAGGCGTATCATTGATAAACGCCCGTGACTTCCCATCGCTGTTGATCTCCCTGCGGATGATGGATTCTTTTTCGAAGTCGAGTTCATTCTCGTGGAAAAACGATGCAAGGTCGTACGAAGAGATATCAAAGGTCCCTTCAATGATGCACTTTTTCTCCTTATTCAGCAGAAGTCCGGCATCGGCCCGCTGACCAAGCATCAGGCCCAGGGCGCCAAGAATAATAGATTTTCCCGCACCTGTTTCACCGGTGATAATAGACAAGCCTTTATCGAGACTGATATCCAGTTCATCGATAAGGATGTAATTTCTAACCTGTAATCGCTTCAGCATAACAATTTCACTCTACGAAAATCGTGAATAAAGAGGCTTGGTCAAAAAAAAGAAATCAACCGCCGGTAATTTTCTGATACTTTGTGGTATTGATCGGATCGATATCGCTCAATGTCTGTTTGGCAGCAGACTTCACATCGGCGGGAGCCCCACTGAAAAGATTGACCATTTCGTCAGCTTTTGCATCGAAGAGGGTTTTCATAAACACCGACAAGGGTTTATCATTGTGCACTCTTCTTAACTTCTCAAGGCTGGCAGCAATAGCGCGAATGGATTCATCTTGCTTCTTCGTCATATAATCGAGACCTTTCCGGTGGAGATCGTAATAAAACTGGCGGATGGGCTTATAAATCGGATTGGTGATATTCTCCATCAGCCAGAAGCGGTTTCGCATTCCTTCAAACGCTTTCCAACCGGGTTCCGCGGCATTCGCACTGTTGGCTACCACGTTTTGTGCCTTAGCAAAGATCTGCGAACCACCCATCGGAGAAAAAGCATCATAATCGAGGCCGATGATCGTATAGGCATAAAAAGCCAGCACCATCACCAGATTAGGATTTGCCTGCCCTTCATTATACTCAAACGGCTGAAACTCCACGTATCTGAAATTAAAGTCATCATCCTTATAATTCAGGATGGGCGAATTATAAGATGTTCCGTAAACAGGGCGACGGGAGCTGATCTGGATTGTCCCTTTGAACTCATCGGTCCCTACTCTTTCGGTAATTTCAATCTGAATACTGCATTCTATTTTCTCTTCATTCTTGAATTTATCCTGCGTCCACTTGGTGTTATTCATAAACTCCATGATGGAGGTTTGCAGGGTATTGAAAATGCGTTTATCTGATGACTGGATACGGGGTGTGATTACACTAACGGTGCAATTCAGTTCCTGGGCAAGAAGTCCGGAT
>JBIIHN010000312.1:0-3257 GCA_044235745.1 Bacteroidia bacterium | reverse complement strand
GCCTTCAGGATACATCTGGTTTAATAGCCTGCAGAAGCTCATGTAGCAGATACCTGCTGCTACCAGATTTACAGCCTGCAGGCAGTAGTCGGCCGGTATGAATAGATTGAAAATGGCGCCACCTAAAGGAAATACTACCGGTATGTTTTGTGCAGGAGGTACTGATCCTCCCGAGAGGTAGGCGTACAATGATAACATGTATCGCTGGATCTCATGCGGCTCCTGGCCATACAGTCCGTTGAAGTGTAGCCAGAGACAGGCGATAAAACTGAGCGGCAATAACAGGAAGACGACCAGCCAGTTAAACTGGAGGTTTTGTCGTACACGTTGTGATGCTGCTGTCATGGCTGTATAAAGGTAAAGAAAGCCATGAAATCGTTGATCAGAATGTCATACTTACGCCCGCCGATGGCAAAAATGGAAGCTGGTTGACACGTTGATTGCGTATTCTGTCAACATAGAAAATGTTGGCGCGGTCGTAAATATTTATGGCGCTGATCGTGGCCTCCAGATTGGAGTTTTTGCCAACTACAAATGTTTTCTTCAGGCTCATATCCAACCGGTGATACGTAGGTAGTCGCTTTTGATTGAGCGGACCCAGAACGATGTCCAGATCGCCGTTCTGCGTGAGGGGATCCGTATAGATGCCGTCGTTGAAATTTTGGTATTCATAGAATCCCTGTGATCCGCTGAAGGGGAATCCGGAGCCGAAGTTCCAGCGTACATTGAATTCCCAGTCAAGTTTTTTTCCGAAGGTGTAAGAGCCTACCAGGTTAACGTTGTGTCTACGGTCAAAGTGTGGGTTGTAGGTGCGTATTCCATCGTAACGGTCTACATAGGTCAGTGAGTAAACGCCCCATAGATAGATTCGCTTGTATTCATACTTCAATACTAGATCAGCTCCGTAGGCTTTTCCGGTTTCTACAATGAAGTCTTTTTTGAGAAAATCCGGCACATTGGAGTAGGTGGCATTGTCAGGATAAATCTTATCTCGGTTGATGTTGGAGAGTTGTGAAAACTGTTTATAGAAGAACTCTACGTTCGCGTTGAAATTTTTAAGTATGTCAATTTCCACACCGGCGATGATGTCACGGGCTTTTTGAAGTCGTGTTTTTACTTCTTCACCATCAAATTCCTCCGGCAAGGTCTCCGGGCCGCTCAGGAATCCGTAAAACAGATTCACAACATCCCGGTCAGACACGGCACTCAGCAGGTTCTGTGAATAAAATCCGCCTGCGAACTTGATACGTACTTTATTGGAGGCGTTGATCTTTACTCCCAGGCGAGGCTCGGGAGAGAATTCAGACAGAGAGGCATAGTACTGCAGACGTATGCTCGGTTCGATTACAAACTTTTCGCGGGAGATGCGATAACGGAAGAATGATCCAAACTCCGTGGTGTTCTCAACCTGCGAATATTCAATGTTGGTGAGGGTGTTCTGCACAAATTCAGTGCGGAAACCCAGTACTTCCAGTCCAAGTTTAAACTCATCCTTTTTTATAAAACTGGTGAAGTTAAAGCCGAAGTTAAATCCACTAATCGCGCTGCTGCGGGGAGGTCCGTTGGCTTCCGATTGCTGCGACTCATATTGGGAGTAGGCAAAGATCCCGTCTACAAGGGTATTCGATCCTTTCGGGACAAGAATGAAGTTGGATCCGAATCCGGTCGACTTCCAGTTGATATCAGTTACATCCTGAAACTTGGCGTTGTCACTGAAGTCAAAACCAAACAGATTTAGCTTGGATCCGTTTTCTCCGTTCAGACTGATCTTACCATAAATATCTTCGAAGCTGAAGGGCAGTCCATCTTCGTCAACATAATCATATAATACTTTTGAACTCTGATCGAGGTAGGAGTTTTTGTAGGTGAGCAGAAAAGAACTGCTGCCGCCTCCTTCGTCTTTCTGTTTTTTTATGGGCCCCTCCAGAATCAGCTTGCTGGAGAAAGTGGTGGCGCTTACCTTGCCGCTGTAACGACGTTTGTTTCCATCGCGGGTCGTGATGTCCATCACCGATGATACGCGATCACCATAGTCAGCCGGAAATCCGCCGGTGTAGATGTCGGCGTTTCGCATGACATCTGTATCAAACACTGAGAAGAGTCCGATGGAGTGGAAGGGATTATAAACGATCATGCCATCCAGCAGCACCTTGTTCATGATGGGCGTTCCTCCGCGGATGTATAGTTGTCCTCCCTGATCACCGCTGAATACAACACCCGGCAATACCTGCAGATATTGTGCAAGATCCGGTTCTCCGCCTATGGAGGGGACCGATTTTATTTCTTTCGGAGTAATCTTTGAAACCGAGGTTCTTACTTCTGTTTTTTGTGCTTCCCGTTCTGCTGATACTTCAACCGACTTCAGATTTACCGAAGTCTTCTTCACATAGAGTTGTTTTGATACAACCTGTCCGGCAGCAATCTGTACCACCACAACAAGGGTATCGTAGCCGATCGTATTTACAGTAAGTTCATAGCTGCCTGCCGGAACATCGGTGATACTGTAGAATCCATTTACATCCGTGAGGGCACCCATTTGTGTTCCCTTAATCATCACCGGAGTGAACAATACCGGCTCGCCGGTTTCTTTATCGTAGATAAAACCTCTCACCGATCCTTTTTGCTGTGCAAGCAGGGTGAGCGGCAGTAAGAATAACAGGAAGAGGAACGGAATGCGCAGGCTGAGAGTTTTCAATTTTTTTCGTTAATACGTGAGCGTTATTTCTTTGTGCTGAGTTCAAGGATCACATCAAATTCTTCCGGTCGGATAGACACCACCGACAAACGGTTGAGTCGCAACATTTCGATATTCCTGAGCCGCGGCTCTTCTTTTATCTGCTGCAACGACACAGGATTTTTTAGTTTCTTGTGTGGTTTGAAATCCACCGCTGACCAGTTCGGGTCATCGGTGGTGGGATCCTGGTAGGCTTCCCTGATTACCTTGGCAATACCCACAATCTCAAGTCCTTCATTGCTGTGATAGAACAAGGCCAGATCTCCTTTCTTCATGCTGCGCAGGTTATTGCGCGCCTGATAATTACGTACGCCGTCCCAGAAGGTGGAGCCGTCTTTTTCAAACTGCTCCCATGCGTATTTAAAGGGTTCTGACTTGATGAGCCAGTATTGCATACTATTGTGGTAAAGGGAGCCCGAAAATAAGGAATGGTTTCCATTCATGGAATTCCTCCGCTGCGAATTCCTTATTTTTACGGTTCAATTACTATAAGATGAATCGTTACTGTCTGATTATCACGGCT
>JBIIHN010000311.1:0-3258 GCA_044235745.1 Bacteroidia bacterium | reverse complement strand
CTACGGGCTCAGTCTCCGATTCACTGAGCTGGAACTTCAGTTTCCCTACAGCGGGCATAGCACCCGGTAGTCATTTGCTGTATGTCCGCACCAGAAGTTCAGCGGGAGTTTGGTCGATCAGTGAGGGACGAGCCTTCACCATTGTGCCCTCCATCATCGCGGCGGAGTACTTCGTAGATACAGATCCGGGAGTAGGTGCGGGCAATACGCTTACCATTGCAACACCGGCCGATTCAGTCAACACCAATTTCACCATTCCCACAACGGGTTTACCGGCGGGAACGCACAGGTTGTACATCCGTACTAAAAATTCAGAGGGGGTATGGTCCTTGTCTGAACCCAGAATCATCAATCTGAGCACGGATCCCGGCCTCACGGTGAAGTTATTTATCGAGGGCTTCTATCTTGGCGCCGGACAAATGGCGGCGGTGCTTGATCCCGACAACCGACCACAGGTTTGTGATTCCATCACCATCGCGTTGGCGGATACGGTACCACCTTACAACATCCTTTCCAGCAGCTCCACGGTCATTTATACGGATGGTTCGGTACAGCTGGTTTATCCAACCGAATATTTCGGAAGAAGTTACTATGTGGTCATCCGCCACCGGAACACGATTGAAACCTGGAGCAAGTATCCGGTTTCTTTACGTAACAACATGGTGTTATTTGATTTCACCACGGCGCCCTTGTTTTAGATAAAGGCAGATTGTTTCGCATTGATTCAAGCTCATAAAATGATGTGCTGCCGGCCACCAGCATACCAGCATAAATGAGTTTACTTGACCTTGATCAATCCGCCTGAGGCGGGCGGGCGGGAAAAAGCAGTAAGTAATTACAGCCTGGTGACAGCTTCTACAACATCTGACAAGAGTTTTCAAATGGGAGCACGAAACGAAAAAATAATATCTACAGCTTGTGCAAAGGATACGATGTTTAAAGGCAAAAGAGCGTGAATTTTAAACACCAATGTTTGATTCCTCAAAAGGCCATAGTTGATTATAATTTCAAAACAGGAATACTTGATTGAATACATATCCTGTGTTTCACAAGCATTAATAATTTGCTGTGTTTTTGGTAGCGAAGTATCAGAGGATTTACAATCCTGACGGCAGACCAATTGAAAATCAGATTAAAAAATATTTTCAAAAACACTTGATTTCGCCAAACGGATGCCCTTATATTTGCCCCAGCATTCAGAGTTCGTGTAGCCACTTCAAGCAGTTACACGATGCCAACCGAGCGGTCGATGCCACGGTGGTCAAACGATGCGGACCCAGGGTCAAAAAAGCGGTTTTCGCCAAATTCCCCCTATCAGTCCACATCCGCAGTATGCACGTTCTTTCAAGTACTCGTGTACTTGTAGTGTATTTTATTGCATCAGGAATCCCATGAAGGGTACCAACCGAGAGCATAGCTCCGCGGTGGTAAAAGGATGTGGGCCGAAAGGCCAAAATAAACGCCCTCTCTCTTCCTTTGGTTCCCGGTGTTGTGATTGAAATCTTAAAAACAACCCATATGAAACCAGGATCCATTGTTATGTGTGTGGACGACGTTTTCCGTACCGAAAACATATTTAAATTATCCGGACTCCCCGTGCGAAATCGCCTTTACACTGTGCGGGAAATACTGCCCAATTATGAAGTGCGCAATGGTCCGCCCGGTGTGGTGCTGGAGGAATTCTACGGCAAACCGGTCACTTTTAAATCCTATGCAGGAGTGATTGTGACCGTAGAGGTGCATTTCCGGATGAATCGCTTCCGGGAGGTGCTTCCTCCACTGGAAATGGAAGAACTGAACGCGTTGCTCTGCCCGGAGCCGGAACTCGTTCCTGCATAAATCAAAGGTTGATTCTCCTTAATCATCCATGCTCTCACTATCCATAATCTTCCGAATGTCAGATTGCATTAAACTATACCAACCCATGTCCAGATAATCCAATAATCTTCTTTCATCGCATTCCGAATCGTGAAGCAGTACATGCTCGCCTCACGATGCCAACCGAGCGGTCGATGCCACGGTGGCGAAACAATGCGGGCCTTCCGGTCAAAAAAGCGGTTTTCTGTTTTTTATCGGTACAGCCTGCGGGATTGCGGTGAGGACCAACTCCTCCGCTCATGCCTGCACAACATCTCCCCCATTCCTATTTCCTTCCCCGCATCCGGGCACCCGGCACGACGATTTATTTGCCGTCGGCGGCATGCCCGACAACCACCATTTAAAATTCCAACTCTAAATACACGATCTAATATGAAATCTAAATATTCATCGCTCTTCACGAGCGAATCCGTTTCGGCCGGTCATCCCGATAAAATTGCTGATCAGATCTCCGATGCTATTCTTGATGCGTACCTGACGAAGGATCCCAACGCAAAAGTTGCCTGCGAATGCCTTATCACTACCGGCTGCTTTGTGCTGGCCGGTGAGATCGCCTCTACCGCCAATATCGATGCCGAGGCCATCGCCCGTCAGGTGATCGCTGATATCGGTTATACCAACGCGGCCATTGGCTTTGATGCGGCCACCGCCCGCTGCATCAATCTGCTGCACACCCAAAGCCCCGAGATCAACCAAAGCGTGGCTGAAGGTGGCGCAGGCGATCAGGGACTGATGTTCGGCTATGCATGCAATGAAACACCCGAGCTGATGCCCCTTGCCATTCACCTCTCACACCGGCTGATGCAAAAACACAACGAGCTGCTGCACTCCGGTCAAATCCCCTGGCTGCTGCCCGATGCCAAGGCACAGGTCACTGTAGCCTATGACCTGAATGGTAAGCTGGAAAGCGTACGCAAAGTCGTGTTGTCCACCCAACACCGTCCCGGCATCGATCATGATACGCTTAGCCGGACAATCATTGAACAGATCATCCGTCCCGTGCTGGGCGAATGGATCAAGGAAGAGGAACCGGAGTACCTGATCAATCCCTCGGGGAGTTTCACCATCGGTGGTCCGCATGGGGATACCGGTCTTACAGGCCGAAAGATTGTAGTGGACAGCTACGGCGGATCCGCTCCGCACGGGGGCGGCGCCTACAGTGGTAAGGATCCCAGCAAGGTGGACCGCTCCGCAGCGTACATGGCGCGTTACATCGCGCGGCACCTGGTGCTTGCAGGGGTGAACAGAGAATGTATGGTACAACTATCGTACGCCATCGGCAAAAGTGCGCCGGTATCGGTGGCTGTGCGTTCACGCGACGGCGGCCTTATGAACCAAGCCAACCTGGGCAACGAGGACTTCTCACAGATCGTGCAGCAG
>JBIIHN010000310.1:0-3265 GCA_044235745.1 Bacteroidia bacterium | reverse complement strand
CTCCTGTAAACCAAGCCATCGTGTGATATTCCAGCGGATAGTTGTAACCCAGGTAGTGTTACCCCGTGCCTCCTGGCCACTTGCCAGCAACTGTTTGGTACGTGCATCCTGATACGTTAAATCAACAGCCAGTTTACTGCTGCTTCTATCAAAAAACAAGGTGTGACGGTTGGTGGATTGTGTCGACAGCAATGCACTGTCATTAATTGAAGTGGCCAGAGGATTCCATACTTTCCACCCCCCTTCTCCGGCAATACGGTTGTCGAACCTGACAGAACTTAATAAACTGAATCTGCTCCAGAGCGGGCGCTTTGTTCCCGTATAAAGAGCTGCCGGCATCAGGTTCAGTACTGCATTGCTCTGGTTGAAGAACACTTTTACGTAATCATCGGTCGTACTGAAAATCCGAATATAATTGGCCTGATCGGAAAACAACGCTACTTCAAATTCATTCAATTGCGGTATGCCGTCATCGTTATAATCGTTCCATGAATAGTTTCCTGTTCCCGGCGCTACCTGCACAAAAGAGTACACCCTGCGAGGCTCCCGACCCGTTCCGCCTTCGTAAAATGCGGTAATGGTGAGAAAACCTTTTTTGGCATTCAAGGAGTAATCTATACGTCCGGTTACCGATTCTTCCGGCTTCACCGTTGTGTAGGTCGAATCTACGATCTTCAGATTTCTGTAGTTGCCGATCACGCTCACTTTCTGCCGGGCACTTTTATTCCAGCCGGCTCCGAAAGAAGCCATATCCGCTGTGGTGGCATGTACAAACTGTTCTCCCTTTAGACCATCATCCTCCCTTCTGCTGACGGATCCCTTTAGCTGAAAGGCGACGGTATCCGGTCGTGTAAAAAATATTTCTGCGATGCGGAAATGAAAAGCATTGGCGGCGAGTGTATCTGTTCCCGGTTTCCTTTGTGCATTTCTTTCCTGTTCGAATCGGATGCCGGGAATAAATGTTCCGAAACGGTAACTCACTTCATCACGGTGACGCAGGAACGAACTTTCGATGATGCCTCCACGTGTATTGAGCAGACTCGCATCCCACTTTGCATTCAGTTTTCCCGGCCGAATCTGCCCTGTGGTAACCTGCATCCATCCGGTATAATTATCTCCACGCAACAATGATCTCAGTCCGTACTTCACCTCTCCTTTTTGCGGATGCCGTAATCCGGTGCTGATAAACGACAACCACTCTTTGTCGTAAGCGGCCAATCCCGTGATGTTCCAGTCGCGACCGTATTCAACGGCACGGTATACCTCTACCGGACGAAAGGTCTCATCGTTTACTTCCGTCTGAAGATTGAGGAAATAATTCCAGCCTCCGCTTTGATCCTTCTTTAATGCCTGCTCGTGGTCGAAGGTCAACCGTGCGGCAAAACCATCATCGTTGGCTTTGTCCTTCGTGGCAAAGCGATTGATATCATCTTTTGAGGAGGCGAGTTCTACACCGATTTTTGTACGTGCGGTTAAATCATAACGGACAAAGGCACTGACCATTTGCCGTTGCTTCGGAGAAATCAGCAGCAACAGCGGTTCATAGGTTCCCTGCGGAATGCCGTTTACGGGAGCAACCCATCGGTATACCCGTCCGTTGGCTGCTCCGTCTACCGACACATAGTTGCCGCGTCCGGTTCCTACGTTGCTGAAGGATACCCGCCAGAAGGCGCTGTCAGGACTGGTTGAATAAACATACACTTTCGGATAGACGATACCGTTAACCAATGTATCAACCAGCGCATAGAGAATTTCGTTGGCGTTAAAGGCAACACTGTCACCTCCGGGCGTAAATGCCTGATTCAGACTATCGCCTGCCGACTTCAGAATGAGTTTATCCTCCGGAGAAAGATCCTGCTGCAATGGCTGATTTTTACTGTCCTGCTCCGAGTAGATATTGACTCCGGCAAATAGCCGATCCTGCTTCCAGGAAGTAAAACCCGTCACCAGCGTCCGGGCATAATTGCGATCGGCGTATTGAAACTCAACGATGATCCGCATATCTTTATTGATCAGCCTCCGTGTTGTGAAGGTCAGCTCGGCAGTATTGTAATCAATAATATAATCCCTGTCCTGTCCTCTTTCCAGCAACAGACCATCAATAAACACCCGCTCAGAATTCGACATGATGACGATAAACTGCTCATTTTCGGCACCGCGTAGCCGATAGGGCCCTTGATTGGATTCAATACCGTTGATGATATTTCTGGCGAATTTTCCTCTTGAAACCGCAGCACCGAGTCCGGCATTGATCGTTCCTTTTCGTCCGTTTCGCAGTTCCAGCTGATCGGTATAAGAATATAATCCTCCCTGCGCCTTCTTAAAGTACCGCATAAAATATCCATCGGGATTGCGCACATCATAATCTCCGGCAATGAGTTTATGTTTATCGGTGCTGAGCTGAATGAAAACACGGTCGAACTCCTGAAGTTGCTGTGTATTTCCTTCTGCCTGCACGGGAATGTTTTCATCCGTGATGGCTGCCAGCACATCAATATTTCCTCCGATTCTGCCGGCCAGCTGCAGATTGAGGCTGGAATTCACTACGGCATCCTGATTGGTACCGATGGTGAGTCCCCGGGAAATAGATCCGGATCGTGTAAGACCTTCCAGGCCAAAGAGGGTACCTTCTCTCGGAACCGCTGGTTCAGTATAAACCGGATCTCCGGGTTTCCCGGCCGGGCGGGTCAATACATTCCGGTCACGGATAAACCGCGGGGTCGTAAAAGAAAGCGGAAAGACTCTATAAGAAACCTTCAGCGAGTCGCCGGTGTGCAGCTCAGGAACTGAATCACGATAAATAAAAAGCTGACCTTTTGCCGGGTTAAACAAACAGGCTTTCGGGTTGACGGGTAAACCGTTGAATTGCAAGAGCAGTGAACCCGGAATAACACTCAATGAATCCAGCACGATTGTATCTCCGGTAAACACCATTATCCGCTCCCGTAAATTTCCCGGCTGTTGCGCCGAAACGTAGGAAGTGAGGGTCAACAGGACCCCGGAAAGAAGCAGCAACCGGAGATTCTTCAAGCGAGGTTAAAAATAGAAAGACATGTGGAGAATATAAGAACGCAGAAAGACAGGTTTTGCGTCTATGTATTGTGCAAAAGTCAGGCTGTAATACTAACTTCGTCGTCCCATGAATAACCGGAAAATCATCACCTATAATGTCAATGGCATCCGCTCCGCTTTGAGCAAAGGCTGGATGGACTGGCTACGTACCGTCAACCCCGATATAGTTCTGTTACAGGAGATAAAAGCAGAA
>JBIIHN010000309.1:0-3275 GCA_044235745.1 Bacteroidia bacterium | reverse complement strand
GGAGGGCGATTATAGAATTATGGGTCGCGCTTCACAGGATATTATTAAAACCGGCGGGTATAAAGTCAGTGCTTTGGAGATTGAAGCCGCCTTGCTGGAGCTGGAATTCATTGCAGAATGCGCTGTACTGGGTTTGCCGGATGAGGAGTGGGGGGAACGTGTTGCAGCGGTCATCGTACTTCGGAGTGAATGCACAGAGCAGGAGTTAAAGGCGGCGCTGAAAGGTAAACTGGCTCCTTATAAAATCCCTTCTTGCTGGAAATTTTGTGCGGAATTACCACGAAACGCAATGGGCAAAGTGATCAAACCTGAATTGAAAGAGCAGTTTATTTAAGGCGTCTGTTTTCTGATCATTAATTCGGGATAGCCGGTGGTTTCATCTTTTTCCCGCGTAAAAACAACGTCGCTCAGAATTCCCAGGCAGAGTTCTGCTGTGGTATAAACAGCACTCCCTTCTTTCAGATGCCCTCCAATCGTTTTGCCTGTCGCATCGCTTACCGATAAATGAAGATGACTTCCATGGTTGGAAAAGGTTCCGGTTAAGGATACAATTTCATGAGGACCTGTTAACAGCGTTACCGTTGATTCTCCTGCATAACGGATACTTATTTTTTTCAAGCTGCCCACGCAGGTAAGAACGATACCTGCGCGAAGCGAATAGGTAGTTGCCAGTTCGTCAATGAACTTTTTCAGGTCATCTCCCGGCTTGAGACGTATCGTCAGTGTTTCGAGATTTGAGCGATGTGTGTTATGCATGTTTTTGTGTGTCCTTCCATTTCCAGAGATGACGGGTTGCGAGACTGCGATATGGGGCCCATCTTTCGGAAATAGCAATCATTTCGGATTTAAGTTCTTTCCCTTTTTTCCGGATTCCAAACTTCATCATCATGGCTTGCTGTATACCAAGATCATCCACCGGAAATACATCAGGTCGGTTTAATGTGAAGATTAATATCATTTCTACAGTCCATCTTCCTACACCCTTGATGGAGGTGAGATATTCAATCAATGCTTCGTCGGTCTTTCTGTACAATCTTCTGTATTCAAGCGTTTCCTCAAGGGAGAATCTGGCTATATTCTGTAGATAACCGGCTTTTTGATAGGAGAGCCCCGCGTTTCTTAAAACTTCTGCATCGAGTCGCAATATGCTTTCGGCGGTTGGTTGATGATGTGGAAACAACTGTATGAATCTGCTCCAGATGGTATCAGCAGCTTTTCCGCTCAGTTGTTGACTGACAATTGACCGCAGTAATGCGGTGAACAGATCTTTATGTCCTGTTGTTTCAAGCCTTCCGGTGTTTAGAATGATTTCCTTCATAGCCGGATCTTTGCGTAAATGCCTGTAGGCAGCGGCTAAATTTGTCATGATTTTTTGGCGGATGGTTTATCCATCAATATTCTGAATTCGCGGGGATGGTAGTTGTTCCATCGTTGTCCGATTTTTTTCGCCCACCCCAGACCATGTTGTTGATATCGCATCAGATGCCAGCCATGGATGGAAGAAGCTGCATGCAGATTGCCGCATTTCAGAAATTCAATGGCTTCTTCCTCTGTTAAGTCTATGCCCGGTAATTGATCATTTACAATGGTGCTCAATGCCAGACTGAAGGATGGAATCAGATCATTTCCTTTTATTTCTCCGCCAGGAACTCCAAACTCACGGATGTAGATCCCGTGAAGCAATTGCATAAATTCCTGCGTATTTGCTCCTGCGAAGTATACTTGTTGCTGCAATGTCCATGCATTGATTTCTTCCGATGGTTTCAGCCATTTACGGTAATTGATTTTTTTATCATTCAGGGAAGATACTTCCGTAGCTTTTATTTTCGAAACTCTTTTTTCTTGTCCCGTGTATCTGAGCAGACAACAATAGAAACCTTCACTGGCTACCTTGTGTGGATAAGCCTGCCAGCCAAATCGGGTAGCGACAATTCCTTCCGGTGGAACTCCGCTGATAACTTCAAAGGAATAGGCTTCAAGTAATCGCGCTATCTGGTCATCATTTTCTGCGGGATTATAAGTGCAGGTGGAGTATAAGAGTAGTCCTCCTTCTTTTAAGAGGGGGACCAGCTCATCCAAAATGATCTCTTGCCGTTGAACACATTGCTGGGTTTGCTGGAGGCTCCATTCCTTCGCGGCTTCGGGATCTCTGCGAAAAAGTCCTTCTCCACTACAGGGCGCATCTACGAGAATAAGGTTGAACCGTGCGGCACTTTCCGACCATCTGGCTGTTTCAGATTGCGTAACAATCTTGTTAGGATGTCCCCATTTTGCCAAATTATAACGCAGTGTTTTATTTCTTCCCGGTATAATTTCATTGCTCACGATCACGGAGTCTTTATCCAGCAGCGAAAGCAGATGTGTGCTTTTCCCACCCGGAGCAGCGCATGCATCGAGCACAGTTGCAGCCGAAAGAGATGGCAATTCCGGCTGTAATAGTTGTTCAATTAACATCGATCCTGCCTCCTGAACATAGTAACATCCCGCATGAAAAAGCGGGTCCAACGTAAAGACCGGCCTAGCGTGAAGATAATATCCTTTTCTACACCAGGGGATACTTCCGGATGCAGGCAGAGGATGCATGGGTTTTTCAGGGTTTAACCGAATCGAGACCGGCGAAGTTGTTTCAAGCGCCTGCAGAAACTCATCCGCTTCAGCAAGTGAAAACTGATGTCTTATCCGATCGATAAAGTCATTCGGAAGGTTGATCTTGCTTGCGTTCATAATAGCGCTGATGCAGGGTGCTAAAGGTATGATAAATGATGGGGCAAAGCGTCAAATGTGAGAATACACGGCGCAACCGATACTTTAATTCCTTTCGATCCAGACCCGGATATGCTGTGCAACTTGCCGGTTTGCAGGCATAGATGGAGCATTCTTTACCGGTCAGAAAAATGCAGGGTGTGTTTTTTAGAAACAGGATTTCTGTGCCTTCTTCTTTTCCAACATAGATGTTTTGAAAATCATCCGCCGGTAATGACTTGAGAGATGCGAGCGTTTTCATTTCTTCTTCGGTGATGCCCGGCTCCAGTTTTGTACAACAGTTGGCACATTCCCTGCAGTTGATGCGCGCGCTGACCTCCTGAACAATGGGTTCGAGTTGTGTATCTATGACGGATGAAGAGGTTTTTAATAAGGTCTTGAGAAACCCATTCCAGAATTCCCGCTCGCCTTCAACTTTTTGTTTTAAATATTGAATGGAGTACTCGGCATTCATTGCTCAAGGTAATCGAGGTTTTTTCCATACGTTTCCGGAAGATATACTACCGAGGCAA
>JBIIHN010000308.1:0-3276 GCA_044235745.1 Bacteroidia bacterium | reverse complement strand
TGACTTAACTTGAGGGGTAAGGTTTACGACGGCCTCCACCGAAGTCATTGCGGGAGTAGTTTCTATCACCGATACCTCAGCGGCCACGGGTTCCACGTTCTCATTTCCGGCAGTCTGAGCAGGCATTTTATTAAAAGGTTGAAGTATTGCCGGCACCTCCTGTTGAATGAATGACCCATCTGCATCCTGTACTATTGTCTGATGATTCACCTCCGGAGTATGAACCGGTTCCGGCTCAGGCTGATCCTGTTGAGCAACAAAATCCTTCAACGTTGACAACACTGAAGCTGCAACAGTATTGGTTTTGTTGGATGGAACCGGGGAAGGCATAACGGTTTCATGCTGATGTGTATTTGCAGGAGCATCCAGAACAGAAACCACCGGAAGCCCATCAGCCGTTTCAAAAAGCCTTTTCAAGGTGTCTTTCAACAACTCTTTCTCTATCAATGATATACCCTCCGGCTTCATGACAACATTTTCAACTTGTTCTCCCAGCTTATCCATGAGAGGAATTAATCTGTTCAGATGATCGTTAGCGTTCATAGTTCAACAACGGAATTAAACAGCAATATTGCTTTCCCAGACAAAATTGCTCTTCTCTGCTTCATTTTCATGCTGTTGCAACAAAATCTTTTACACCTTGAATGTTAATAGCAGGAAGCAGATTTGAGTCTTCTCCGATGTTTCAATGAGGTATTTCCAAAAAGGATCAACCTTCATCATGTTTGATTGGTCAGCCCCCTTGTATTATTCTAATACTTTACAATGTCAGATGACTGTCAGAAAAAACGGAATATGACAATCCTCAGCAAAATTATGACAGAAGTAAGGGGACGTGCAAAGTAATTTTGGCGGCGGAATATGAGGAAAATTTCATCTGTACTGTTTCTGATGCTGATCGGGAATTTGTATTTTTCTAAGGCGCAAAGTGTACGATTAAAAAATGTCGATCGCCAGCCTATTGAAGGTGCGGTGGTCGTCTTTTCAACCATCGGCGCGCCGGATAAGAATACAGTAGTAATTTCCAACAGCAAAGGCGAGGCCTGGGTAATGGGTTTGCCCTTGCCCGTGATTCGCCGCGTCAGCATGATGGGTTATCTGGAACGCACAGACACAATCACAACTGCTGCATCGGTAAATGATTTGATTCTTACACAGGCCCCGAAATCTCTTGGGGAAGTCACTTTCACCGGAAATCATTTACCGGGCTATCAGAAAGATGCGGTGGTTCCTGTTCAAGTGTTAAAAATTCAGGATATTGAGAAGCGAGGAGCGGTTACGGTCAGAGACCTCCTGACACAAGAGCTTAACCTCAGAATAGGATACGATCCGGCGTTAGGCAGCAGTTTATCTATGCAAGGGACCGGAGGAGAACATATTAAAGTGCTGATAGATGGCGTACCGGTTATCGGACGTCAAAACGGAAATATCGATCTCGGACAGCTCAACCTGAGCAATATTGAAAGAGTAGAAGTGGTACGGGGGCCGATGTCGGTGTTGTACGGCACCGATGCATTGGGCGGTGTCATTAATCTGATCACCAAAACACCGGCGAAGGAACAATGGAGTGCGGGTGTAACAGGATTTTACGAATCCACGGGACAATACAATACAGATGCCACGTTGAATGTCGGCCTCAAATCGTCTACCCTCTCGCTCAATGGCGGACGAAACTTCTTTGACGGGTTCGATCCCGAAAATGCCGATGCACGTTCACAACTTTGGAATCCCCGCGAGCAGTATTTTGCCAATGCTAAACTGACCCATTCGATCGGCACCTTGAAACTCGGTTACCAGACCTCCTGGTTCAGCGAAAAAGTAACCGATAAATCAAACCCCATCGTTACACCTTACTTTGCCTATGCGTACGATGTTTACTACAACACTGAACGTTTTAATCATCAGGTCACGGCAGAAAAGAAATTTAAAAACCGTGGACTCCTGAATTTCACGGCGGCATACTCTAACTATGAGTATATCCGAAATACCATGAGGAAGGATATGGTTTCGCTTTCGGAGATCATGACAGAAGATGTAAACGATGACGACACCACCCGCTTCCGGGCGTTTTTTTCACGAACCACCTATGTATGGAGTGATCCGAAAACGCGCTGGAGTGTACTGGGCGGATTAGATGTAAACCATGAAGAAGGCCGCGGAAAAAAGATCGACAACTCAACACATCAGATGACTGACGTAGCAGCGTACGCCAGCATCGACTACAAACCTGTTGACGACGTCACCATCCGCACCGCAGTACGAGCCATTTACAACTCGCAGTTTGATGCACCCTTTGTCCCCTCACTCAACCTCCTCGTAAAACTCACACCCAAATTAAACGCACGGGCCTCCTATGCACGCGGCTATCGTGCACCATCTCTCAAGGAACAACATCTCTATTTTGTTGACGGCAACCACAACGTACAGGGAAACAGCAATCTTTCACCTGAACATTCGCACCAGCTGAATGCCGGTATAGAATGGCGACACACCTCACAAGACAACCTGTTCACCATTGAGCCGACCTTTTTTTACAATGATATACGGAATAAGATTTCTCTGGTGCAGGCAGATCCGACAGATCTTCTGTACACCTATATCAACCTCGACCGGTTTACCACTCAAGGCATAGAAATAAAATCACGCTATGTACATAAACTTTTCTCCATCAATTATGGTTTTGCCTATACCGGAACGTGGGGAACCTTTGAGGGAGATATTGAACAGCCGGAAATAGCCTGGTACCCGGAAACAAATGCGGGAGCAGACTATACCATTCAAAAAACAAAAACAGTGGTATCGGTTCTCTGGAAATACTTCGGCAAACGCCCCATCTTCATCAACAATGAAGAAAATGAAACAGAGCGGTTCGATAACGATAGCTTCCAGATGCTCGATGCCTCGATCAGACAAAACTTCCTCAAGGACCGCATCAGCCTCACTGTAGGCGTCAGAAATATTCTTGATGTCACCAATGTACGGGCCATGTCATCCGGAGGCGCTCACAGCGGCGGCAGCGGAAACTCACCGGTAGCTATGGGAACATCTGTATTCACCAAACTCACCTACACTTTCAGATGATGAAAACAGCGATCAGGCTATTCATCATAGCCTTGTTATTTACTTCCTGTCAGAAGGAGGATGAAGCGTTGGTCTTGCCTGCACCCGGTGATGAACTGACGATGGCAGCAACGATGGGCAATAACTACGATAATCAGGTTTATGTCAGTCTGGCCAATAATAAAATCCACACTGCCGACTACAGAAATTTTGATC
>JBIIHN010000434.1:0-3282 GCA_044235745.1 Bacteroidia bacterium | reverse complement strand
GATGTAACGAATCCGGCTACACCCAACTTAGCGACCTTAACAGGCGAGTGCGGCTTAACAGCGACCGCACCGACGACTACAGACAACTGCGCAGGAACAGTGACCGGCACGACCGTCGATCCGCTGACATATACCGCACAAGGTACGTTCACGATCAACTGGACCTTTGATGACGGCAACGGCAACAGCATTGTTGTGCCTCAAACGGTGATTGTGGATGATGTAACAAATCCTGTTACACCCACTTTAGCGACCTTAACAGGCGAGTGCAGCGTAACAGCAACGGCACCGACTACGACAGACAACTGCGCAGGAACAGTTATCGGAACCACCAGCGATCCGCTGACATATACCACACAAGGCACGTTCACCATCAACTGGACATTTGACGACGGTAATGGAAATAGCATTGTTGTGCCGCAGACGGTAATCGTGGATGATGTAACGGCTCCTGTAGCTACTGTTGCAACGTTACCAGTGATTACAGGAGAGTGTAATGCAGTATTGATATCAGCCCCTACCGCAACGGATGTTTGTGCGGGTAGCATTACGGGAACAACAACAGATCCTCTGAGCTACAGTACGCAGGGTACATTTACGATTACATGGACATACAATGACGGTAACGGTAATACAACTACCCAAACCCAAACGGTGATTATAGATGATGTAACGGCCCCGGTAGCCGATGCAGCGACATTACCTGTGATTACAGGAGAGTGTAGTGCAGCCGTGATAGCCGCACCTACGGCAACGGATAACTGTACGGGTGTGATTACAGGAACAACTGCAGATCCATTGAGTTATAACCTTCAAGGTACCTATACAATAACGTGGAGCTTTAATGATGGCAATGGAAATATCAGCACGCAGACACAGACCGTGATCGTTGATGATGTAACGGCACCTGTCGTTACCTCATGTCCAACATCTATTACTCAATGTGGTTCAGTAGTTACCTGGGTTCAGCCAACAGCGACAGACAATTGTAATATTGCCAGTGTAGTATCATCTCATAATTCAGGAGATAGCTTCCCGGTTGGAACAACTACGGTTACCTATACCTTCACAGATGACGGAGGTAACTCAGCAGTATGTACGTTCAATATTACGATTACTCCGACCCCAATATGGTATGCGGATACAGATGGAGACGGCTATGGTAACCCTGCTATTTCTCAAGCAGCTTGTACCCAGCCTTCCGGATATGTTGCAAACAATTCTGATTGCAATGATGCGGATGGAGCTATTAATCCGGCCGCAACGGAGATATGTAATGGGGTAGATGACAATTGTAATGGTTTGACGGATGATGGAGTAGCGCCATTAGCGACACCGGCACCTATCACAGGAAATGCAACCGGATGTTTACCTGCCACCATAGGAACAGGATTCTTCAGTACTACACCGGTACCTGGAGCCAACAGCTATAGTTGGAGCGTGCCAGCGGGTATGACTATCCTTGGCGGGCAAGGCACAACAACCATCTTTGTTCAGTGGACGAATATTTCTATCCATGATGGAATTACCGGACAAATGTGTGTAACGGCCGTGGGAACATGTTCTTCAAGTTTGACAAGATGTCTCAATATAGAATATCAGATCGCAATTCCCGTTACACCCAACTCAATTTCCGGCCCGGGTAAAATATGTCCGGGTGAAACAGCTACATATTCTGTTTCTCCTGTATTCCGTGCAACTTCGTATAACTGGACAGTTCCGGCCGGTATGACGATTGTTTCAGGTGCCGGTACAAACGTTATTCAAGTATCAGTTAGCGGTGGATATACCGGAGGAAGTCTGGGGGTAAGTGCAACCAATATTTGCGGAACAGGAGCTATAAGAACAAAGAATCTCAGCTTGAACCTGCCGCTCACTCCGGGTGTGATTGCGGGTCAACGCAGTGGTTTATGTAATACCAATGGTATTGTGTTCAGTGTAGCACCCGTAGCCAATGCAACCAGCTACACATGGACCGTTTCCGGCGGAACTATCGTTTCCGGACAGGGTGCAACAACAATGTCATTTGATGTTGGTTTGTTGACGGGCACCGGAACAGTTTCTGTTGTGTCAAACAATGCCTGTGGTACAAGTGCCGTACGTTCCACCAATATTTTCGGAACACCGGAGCGGGCGCAAGCCATCACCGGTAGCACTGCAGTATGCTCTAATACTGCGGCACCTTACAGTGTGCCTACTGCTGCGGGCGCCTCGCTATATACCTGGACGAATTCATCCGGTATCATTACCTCCGGGCAAGGAACTAAAAACATTAGTTTGTTATGGGGACCGGTGTTGGCGAATCAGTCGATATCTGTAACTACTTCGAATGCATGTGGAAGCAGTTTGGCAAGATTGTTAAACGGAATCAATGTAAACAATTGTCCGCGTACAGCTGAGAATTCCATACCTGGATTGGTTGTTTACCCGAATCCTGCAACGGATTTCGCAACAATCCGGTTCGAAGCAACGCAGTCTGAGACCTATGAATACCGCCTGACGGATATCTCAGGACGGGAAATTTTACGAGGTGGCTCCAACTCAGAACCCGGTGTAAACCTTATTGAAATAAACACCCAAAATTTAAACTCAGGTGTATATCTGTTGAGCTTCCGTGTAAATGGGGCAGTGCAGGTGACCCGCTTAACTGTTGAATAACATACAATTTATATCATGAAAAACAAAAGCTACAAATCAAATCAGAGGAAAGGTCTTCGGTGGGCAACAAGACTATTTCTAATTGTCTTTTCACTTGCTACAGCATTACTGCTGCCCGGTATAAAAGCAATGGCTCAGGTGAGCAGCTACAGCTTTGCACAGAGCTCGGGCACTTACACCTCTATTACCGGTGGTACGCAATTGTATTCCGGTAATTTTGACGACGGATCCACCAACGTTCTATTGCCATTCAGCTTTACCTATAGTGGTACGGCTTACTCCAACGTATGGGTTTCGGCAAACGGCCATATCGTTTTTGGTGGTGCGTCCGATCCAACAGCAGGTAGCTATTCAAACGCAAGTGTAATCAGTGGCACACTGGTTACAACCGGAGCTATCGGTGCCTGGGCGGGTGATTTGAGTGGCTGGACAGGAACGGTCGGAGGTCAAACAGCCGAAGTACGCGCTGAGGTAACGGGCAGTTCACCCAACCGGGTGGCAGTATTTCAATGGCGCTGCCGTCCTGCCTATAGTACCAGTAGTACCACTGTTGCGTATCTGAACGTTCAGATACGCCTGTTAGAGGCCAATAACAATGTGCAAATTGTTTATGGGCCCTCCGGA
>JBIIHN010000020.1:0-10763 GCA_044235745.1 Bacteroidia bacterium | reverse complement strand
CAGTTGACTTTTTCTTCTTCTCTACAGCGGCTTCTGCCTGCTTTGCTTCGGCCTCTTCTTTCTTTTTAGCAGCTTTCTTTTTACCGGCGTCGAGATCGATCTTTCCGAGAATTTTCGGTGATTCAACATCCGCCTTTGCCTTGATGACTTCCGGTTCTGCAGCTGTTACCTCTTTAACTTCAGCAGGTTTTTCCTCTCCGTGAATTTCAACCTTGGGCTGTTCAACCGGTGCCGGCGTCACCACTTCTTCCGTTTTCTTGCGGACAGCGGACTTCTTAGGAGCAGCTGAAGAAATTTTGATTTCTTCCAGACTCTTCTTCAGACTCTCATCATTATCCTGATCAACTTCCGGTTCACGGGTATCTGCAGCAGACCCCTTCGACTCAATGGTCACTGTATCGCGCTTGAGTTTCTCACGCGTCACTTCATGCGCTTCCATCTTCGCCAGTTTATCCGGCTGATACTTCTCCTGCAAGAGCGCGTATACCTCCATGGAGATCTTGGCGTTCGGGCTGCTGTCCACCTTCACTCCTTTCGTCTCGAGGTATTCCACCACGTGCTGAATTCCCACGTTGAACTCTTTGGCAACCTTGATGAGGCGTAATGTCTTTTCTTCGGCCATCTACGGTATTTATCTTTCTCCCTCAATCGGGAAACTTTGGGGTTTAATAATCCGGAAGTAAATCCTTCCGGTGATGATGTTTATCCCACATCCGGGTATTATTCAAACTCCGAGCGAAGAATCTTCACCACTTCACGAATGGTTTCTTCTTCAAGATCGGTTCTTTTCACGAGATCATCAACGGTCAACGCAAGCACAGATTTTGCGGTATCACACCCGATTGATTTAAACTCCTCGATAATCCATTCATCAATTTCATCTGAGAATTCATCCAGATCCACATCTTCATCTTCGTCTTCTGTATCGCGGTATACATCGATTTCATATCCGGTGAGTCTGCCGGCGAGTTTGATGTTATGTCCGCCCTTACCAATGGCCAACGAAACCTGATCAGGCTTCATGTACACGGAAGCACGTTTTGTCTCATCATCGAGTTTGATAGAAGTGATCTTGGCCGGACTCAATGCACGGGTGATGTAGAGCTGGGTATTGTTAGTGAAATTGATCACATCGATGTTTTCATTCCGCAGTTCGCGAACTATTCCATGAATCCTGGAACCTTTCATACCTACACAAGCACCGACAGGATCAATGCGATCATCATAACTTTCTACCGCTACTTTGGCACGCTCTCCCGGTTCACGCACGATATTTTTGATCGTAATCAAACCATCAAATACTTCCGGCACTTCCTGTTCAAAGAGTCGCTCAAGGAATACAGGAGAAGTACGGCTGAGAATAATTTTCGGGTTGGCATTCAACATCTCTACCCGCAAAACAACGGCGCGAACGGCATCTCCCTTTTTGAAGAAATCCGCGGGAATGGTTTCCGACTTCGGAAGCACTAACTCATTTCCTTCATCATCCAATACCAATATTTCCTTCTTCCATATCTGATATACCTCGCCGGTGAGTATTTCGCCAACACGGTCTTTGTACTTGCGGTAAATACTATCTTTCTCCAGCTCCGTGATACGGGATACCAGATTCTGACGCAATGCCAGTACCGCACGGCGGCCAAAATCCCCCAGCTGCACGGATTCTGTCAACTCTTCCCCCACTTCAAAATCGGGCTCAATCTTAATTGCATCCGTGTATCCGATCTCGGTCGCTTCATCGGTTACCATGCCATCCTCCACAATCATACGGTTGCGGTAAATTTCAAGGTCACCTTTGTCGAGGTTGATGATCACGTCAAAGTTATCGGCTGTGCCGAAACGCTTACGCAGGGTTGACTTGATCACATCTTCAAGGATACTCATCATCGTAGCCTTGTCGATATTTTTTACTTCTTTGAACTCCGAGAAGGATTCAATCAATACCTTATGGTCCATTGGACTTATTTGAATTTGTAGTTAATGATCAGTTTTGCTTCTTTTATTTCTGCGAAAGGAATGGTGTGCATTGCTTCCGAGATAACTTTTTTCTTGTTCTCTTTTCTGGTGATGATTTCTTTCAGCTCGATTCCGTCAGGCAAAACCTGCTGTAAGATACCTTTTACTTCCTTGCCATCGTTACCTACCACCCTTAATTCTCTCCCCAACCTTCGTTGATATTGCTGAGGAACCCGCAGGGGTTCTTCCATACCCGGACTCCCAACTTCCACTTCGTGTTTCTCTAGAAACCCCGTCTCTTCCAGTTGATTCAACAAATGGCGTGTCAAAGCCGTACACTCATCCAGTGTTACACCTGTAGGTTTATCGATGGCAACCGCCAGCCGGTTAGGGCTAAGTTTGATCTCCACCAAAAAACATTCTGTCGGAGCCAAAAAGGCCTCGACCATCTGTTTTATATTCTCTTTTTCAATCATTTGAAATAAAAGAGGGGACTCTTGTCCCCTCTCACAACGCGATGCAAATATACGAATAATCCTTTGATTGCGAAGAATTAAATAATTGTCAAGCAGGAATCATTAACATTGCGCCCGTGGAAAAATCAATGGCCTGGCGACAATGGTCGGACAGAGGACTCTTCCTGCTGTCCATTGGCTTATCGCGCTTTATCAACGGCAAGAAGGACCCCAAGTCGCTGAAATACAAAAGAATACTGATTTTCAAAGAAGATGAAATCGGCGATCTGGTGAATGTTACACCGGCTCTGGCCAGCCTGCGGAAACAGTATCCTGCTGCTGAAATCACCCTGGTGACCCAGCGTTTCGGGCTGAATTTGCTGAAACACTGCCCGGATATAAACAGGGTGACTGACGATTATTCAAGTCTCACCGGCCGATACGACCTGCTGATTGATCTGCGGGGAACACCGAAAAGCACGTGGTTCGCCATAAAAAAACGGCCGGCAATTCGTCTTGATCGTGGCTCCGTACGATTTCGAAACCGTCAAAACGGCAAACATCGCCGTGAAATCGAAACCAATCTGCAAGTTATCGAACCGGTCGTAGATGCCTGTAACATCATCCATGACCCTGTTCTTACTGTTTCTGATGACGAACGAAAGGAAGCTGAAAATTTTCTCTCGTCTGAAAACATCCGGAAGTTTGCCCTCTTTCACACAGGGGCCCGGCGAATCCTTAAAAAATGGCCGCTAGAACGTGTAGCGGAGATCATGAAACTATTGCATGAACACTATGACCTTGAGCCGGTAATCGTGGGTGATCAGACGGACAGCAAAGACATTGAATTGCTGCAACCAATGGTTCCTTTTACGATTCATCAGGCGGCCGGAAAAATTTCATTACTAACGTTTGCGGCTATGTGCGAAAGGGCCACTATTTTTATAGGCAACGACAGCGGACCATTCCATATTGCCGCCGCCATGGGCACCCGGAGTCTGGCATTGTTTGGTCCGGGCGATCCGGTATTCCATCCACATCAGGCCAATGCTGCATTTATACATCATATTCTGGAGTGTAACCCGTGCGATATGGTGCATTGCAAGTACAAAGAAAATCCCTGCATTCAAAGGATCACCACAGATGAGGTTAGCCGGAAAATCAAAGATATGCTGACACGTTGAGTATAATAAGGCGAATGCAAGAAATAAAATCAAGCTATTTACATTACAATACCAGGGCCTTTAATTATTAAATTAAGGTTTTATTACGATTAAAAAACTTATCGATGCCTTTCAGTAATTTTACTGATCGCCGGAAGTAATCTCTTCGGCCGGCGATTGATTTTTCTGCTCCTGTTCCTCCGGATAGATCTTCTTCTGAAAGAGAATCCATAGAATGACGCCTATGCTAATCGACGCATCTGCCAGATTAAAAACCGGACGGAAAAACAAAAACGATTCACCACCCCACACAGGCAGCCATTCCGGAAAGCGGCCACTGATGAGTGGAAAATAAAACATATCCACCACCTTTCCGTGCAACAATGAAGAGTATCCCCCTTCCGGCGGGAACAGCTGTGCAATGGTACCAAACTCACTCGAAGAGAAGATCACTCCATAAAAAACGGAGTCGATGATATTTCCGATAGCACCGGCGAACACCAGCGATAAGATGGTAATAAACATCGGACTGCCTTTTTCCTTCACAAGTTTATGAAGATACCAGGCCATGGCAGATACAAAAACAATACGGAAAACACTCAGAAATAATTTGCCGTAATCGCCACCCAGCTCCATACCAAAAGCCATCCCGTTGTTTTCTGTAAAGTGAATCAGAAACCAGGGAGTGATTTCAAATTCTTGACCGAGATACATATTTGTTTTGATCCAGATCTTGATCAGTTGATCCAGAAGTAAAACGGTGAAGATGATAAGGAGCGGACGTTTCACAATTATTAATGCAGCAGATTGCAGTTGTTGTTGAAAGAGAAAGAGGCTGCCACACGAAGGAGAGGCAGCCTCTGATTTTATTGCAGTTTAGCTAATGGGATACGCTGTATTAATCGCGGTATTGCTTGAGTTTAGCCTCCATACTTTGCGTGGTATGTGGTACTGCACGCAGACGCTCTTTAGGAATAAGCTGACCGGTCACACGGCAGATGCCATAGGTTTTGTTTTCAATACGCACTAATGCAGACTCCAGCTGCTCGATGAACTTCTTCTGACGTGCAGCGAGATTAGCCGCTTCTTCTTTTGCCAACGTTTCTGAACCATCTTCCAGCATTTTAAAAGAAGCACCGGTATCATCGGTTCCATTCTCATTCGCATTGAGAATTTGGGCCTGAAGGTTTATTAACTCCTCACGTGCATCAACAAGTTTTGTTTGAATTAGCTGTTTGAATTCCGCCAGATCCGCATCGCTGTAGCGAAGATTCGCGGGTTTAACAGTCTCTTTTACAGCCATAGGTTCTTTCTTCTCAGGGGTGACGTTCGCTTTCACTACCGGAGCGGTTTTCGATGGCTGCACCGGTTTAGGAGCAACCACGACTTTAGCTGCCGGTGCCGGTTTAACAACCGGGGCGGGCTTCGGCGCTGCGGGCTTCGGTGCGACCGCCGGCTTTACCGCAACCGCTTTCGCTTTGGGTGCCGGTGCAGATTTTATCTTCGATACAGGCGCTGATTTAGCGCTGACCTTTTTCACTTCCGGCTTCTTAGATGCCTTTTTCGGAGCGACAGCTGATTTTTTTGGAGTCGCCTTTTTTACCTCCTTCTTAGCCACCGTTTTTTTCACGGCAGCCTTCTTAGGAGCCGCTTTTTTAGCAGGAGCCTTAGCAGTAGATTTTTTGGCAGGAGCCGCCTTCTTCGCTGCCTTCTTAGCAGGAGCAGCAGCCTTTTTTGCCGGTTTCTTTGCCGCGGCCTTTTTGGACTTGGAAACGATTTTTTTAGTGGCCATTGGAATATTTATTTACGGTTGTCAATACCTGGAGATCTTCATCTACTTCTACCTGAATGGCATCTGCGCTATCCAGGTGGTCAACCAGCTCCAGACTGGTTGCCAAAATTTCCGTGCGAATATAGTCGAAATTATTCTTTACCGAACGCTGAACGTGATCCGGCGCCTTAATCTGTACCGATATGCGGTCTGTAATCTCGAAACCCTTGTCTTTCCGTATGTTCTGAATCCGGTTTACCAATTCCCGGGCCAGTCCCTTTTCACGCAACTCATCCGATAGGGTCACATCCAGGGCGACCGTAAGCCGTCCCTGACTGGCAACCTGCCAGCCCGGAATGTCCTCACTCAGCACCTCCACATCTTCCAGCAGAAGATCAAACAACACCTCTCCCAGCTTCAACGGCAGCAATCCGTTCTGTTCGAGGCAGGCAATCTCTTCCTGCGAAATTTCGGCTATACGTACCGTTAGTTGTTTCATGAGTCCCCCCACTTTAGGACCCAGGACCTTAAAGTTTGGCTTGATTTTCTTCACCAGCATCGTTCCGGCATCATCCAGAAATTCGATTTCTTCTACGTTTACTTCCGCTTTGATCAGTTCTTCTACCGCCAGCACATTCTTCCTGAACTGCGGATTAACCACCGGCAGCAGAATGCGCTGAAGCGGCTGACGAACCTTGATATTTACTTTCTTCCGGAGACTCAAAGTCATGGAACTGATATCCTGTGCGAGCTGCATCCGCTCTTCCAGATCCTTGTCAATAAGACGCTCATCGGCTACCGGAAATTGTGCCAGGTGTACAGATTCATTGGCGTCTAAATGTGTTACATTATTCAGATCATTATACAGCTGATCGGCGAAGAAAGGAGAGATCGGCGCCATCAGACGGGCAATCGTATCGAGGCAGGTGTAAAGTGTCTGGTAGGCGGCTTTCTTATCTTCTGTATAGTCTCCCTTCCAGAAACGGCGACGACTAAGTCGTACGTACCAGTTACTGAGGTGCTCGGAAACAAAGTCCTGAATTTCACGCGCGGCCCTGGTAGGCTCATAGTCGGCGTAACAGGCATCCACTTCTTTCACCAGTGAATTGAGGAGACTCAATACCCAACGGTCGAGTTCTGTGCGCTGCGACACCGGTATATCCGAATCCTCATACCTGAACCCATCAATGTTCGCATACAACGCAAAGAAATTGTAGGTATTGTAGAGTGTACCGAAAAACTTACGCTGCACTTCTCCGATACCCTCGATATTAAACTTCAGATTATCCCAGGGCTGCGCATTGCTGATCATATACCAGCGCGTAGCATCAGGGCCAAACGTTTCGAGTGTACTGAACGGATCAACAGCATTGCCGAGTCGCTTCGACATTTTATTGCCGTTCTTATCGAGTACCAATCCGTTCGACACCACATTTTTAAACGCAACTGAATCAAACAGCATGACCGCAATCGCATGCAGCGTGAAGAACCATCCACGGGTCTGATCTACTCCTTCTGCTATAAAGTCAGCAGGATAAACATTGTCGAGTGAATTGGTGGAGAACGGATAATTCCACTGCGCATAAGGCATGGCTCCTGAGTCGAACCAAACATCAATGAGATCCGGCTCTCGGTACATAGGCTTTCCGGTATCGGAAACGAGCACTGCATGATCAACATAGGGACGATGCAAATCAAAATCGCCTTTGGATGGATCCAGGTGCTCCATTTTGACAGGATCCATAAATCCTGCTGCTGCGGCTTTCTTCAACTCTTCGTTGAGTTCTTCCACTGAACCTATGCACTTCTCTTCACCACTTTCACTCCGCCAGATCGGCAAAGGGATTCCCCAATACCGGGAACGACTGAGATTCCAGTCGACGAGGTTTTCCAGCCAGTTGCCGAAGCGACCCGTGCCGGTGCTCTCCGGTTTCCAGTTGATCGTTTTATTCAGCTCAATCATACGGTCCTTGCACGCTGTTGTGCGAATGAACCATGAGTCGAGTGGATAATACAATACAGGCTTATCCGTACGCCAGCAATGCGGATACGTATGTTCGTACTTTTCAACCTTGAATGCTTTGTTCTCACCTTTGAGGCGGATGGCAATACGCTCATCAACGCTCAGGTATTTATCACGACCCTGCTTCTTTCTTTCTTCTTCCTTCTCCGTTTCATTCAGATATTCCTCCTTCACATATTCCAGAGCAAAATCCGTCACTTCCTTTACAAACCGACCACGACGATCCACTAACGGCATCGGCTTACCGCTCTCATCTTTAACGAGTATAGCAGGAACATTATGTTGTCTGGCTACCCGGAAGTCATCTGCTCCGAAGGTGGGGGCGATGTGTACGATTCCTGTACCGTCTTCTGTGCTCACAAAATCTCCGGTGATGACACGGAAAGCATCTCCATCAGGCTGGACGTACGGCAATAATTGCTCGTAGCGGATTCCCTGTAATTCACTTCCCTTCCATTCCTTTTCTACACGGAAAGGGATATTTTTATTTCCCGCCTGATAATCGGCAATCTCCAGTTCGGCATTCTTCGCATTGAAGTGTTTTGCAAACAGGTCTTTCGCCAGCACCAGACTTACCGGCTCAAAGGTGTATGGGTTAAATGTCCGGACCAGAACATAGGTGATGTCCGCACCTACCGCAAGAGCCGCATTGGAAGGTAATGTCCACGGTGTGGTGGTCCAGGCAAGAAAATATACAGGAGCATCTGTGGCGGTAAACAGCATCTCACTTTTCGCATCACGTATCGCCTTAAACTGCGCCACCACGGTAGTATCCTTTACCAGCTTATAGGTACCCGGCTGATTCAGTTCGTGCGAACTGAGACCCGTTCCGGCAGCAGGAGAAAAAGGCTGAATGGTATATCCTTTGTAAAGCAAATTCTTCTTATGCAGCTCTTTCAAAAGATACCAGCAGGTTTCAATGTAGGAGTTTTCGAAGGTGATATAGGGATGATCGAGATCCACCCAATACCCCATCTTCCGTGTGAGGTCATCCCAAACGGATTTATATTTCATCACCTCCCGGCGACAGGCTTTATTGTAATCTTCAATGGAAATCTTATCACCGATATCCTCCTTGGTGATGCCCAGCGTTTTTTCGACACTGATTTCTATAGGAAGACCATGTGTATCCCAACCACCCTTCCGTTTCACCTGAAAACCTTTCTGGGTTTTGTAACGGCAAAAGATATCCTTGATGGAACGCGACATTACGTGATGAATGCCGGGAAGTCCATTCGCGGAAGGAGGTCCCTCATAAAATGTAAATGATGGCGCGCCTTCCCGCTCTTCTACGGAACGTTCGAAGATGCGCCGCTCCTGCCAGCGATTCAATACCGACTCCGCGATACCGGGCAGATTTAATGATTTATATTCAGGATACTGCTGCATAATAAGGGCGCAAAGGTAAGCAAAATACCCCGGTTTTCACAGGAGTATGCAGCCCCATAACCATTTGATAAAAAACAGCTTACACCAAGCAATAGTCATACCTTCCATATGACTCTCCAAGGATCAAAGAACGAAACCAGTAATCATCACAGCCAGCGCAGGTCAAAAAGAATGTGGCCGATTTTACGGAACCGACCACATCAGAGCGAAGAAATATCAACGGACTATATTTAATCGCTGGTGATGCTCTTCTGTAGCTGTGCGAACGGAGAGCAGATAAGTGCCTTCCGGTAAACGGTTAACAGGAATTTCAAAAGTTCCATTGGAAGCATTTTCGCTCGCCAGGAAATCATACACTACTTTACCACTCATATCAGTGACTGTGAGAAGCGAAATTCCCTCTGACCATTCATCCGGCAAAACCAGATAGGCTACTTCGGAAGCAGGATTCGGATAGAGTTGCACCTGTGCATCCGGCAGATCATAGATTCGTTGTGCAGCGGTGGTAAAAGGCAACCAGGAGGTCCAAGAACTATGCAGAAGTCCACCACAATTACTACGTAATTTCACTTTGTAATTTGTGGCCGGAGTTAATCCGTTTACGGTAAACGATGTTTGTGCCGTAGTCACTGCAAATAGAAACGCAACAGGATTATTTTGTCCATCTTCTACACGTAAGCGATAACTCAATGCCCCTGCAGCAGGATTCCAGGATATGTTCGCTGAAGTAGCGGATGTGTTATTCACCGACAAACCAGATGGCAAACTGCATTGTGTTTGTCCGCTTCCGCTCGTGAAAAAATAATACGGCGACCAATTCGATTTTGTTCCTCCGCAACGGGTACGCACTTTGAATTTGTAGTTGGAGCCCGCAGTAAGGCTGTCAGCGAGAAAGGTAATAGCAGTAGTATTTACCTGACGCAGGTAAGCTACATTATTTCCGGTGGCGTTCTGTATTTCGATATTGTAAACAGTTGCACCGGGCACAGCATTCCATTGTAGTTGAGTTGCTGTTGAGGTGAAGACACTTACTCCGAGACCTCCGGGAATTCCGCAACTTTGTGCATTCGATTTTACAGCACGGAAGCTGAAAGTCATCAGCAACAGCAGGCTCAGTAATTTGATAGATGTTTTCATGGTAACAGGTTTTATGATTAGTATGCAGCAAATAGAATACACATTCCACCTTTATTCAATTATTTGTAACTGTAATAAACGTTTTACACCTTCCAACGGGAAAAAACATATGTTGAAACAAATAAATTAAAGCCGAATATTTCTGTCATTGGTTTGAAAAGATCATACAGATCAGAAAAAATTACGAAGCCCGTCATCCGCCATGATCAATTTCATGAATGCTGAGTGCTTCTGGAGTTATTAAGGTGCTTAAAACTATCAGAACCATAAACATAACCAGCTGGCTTCATCTCAAAACGGTAGTACATCATTCCTCGGCAGGAGAGTTTCCAGCGCTCGTAAGCAAAAGATTTAAAGCCACGCCACCAACTACCATCAGCATACCCACAAACTGAATGGCGGTATAGGATTCACTGAAAAAGAGCATACCGAACAACACCGCATAACCTACTCCCAGATAATTGAGAATTGACACCCGTGCGATATTTTCACTCTGAAGGGACCGGGTAAGATTTGTTTGACCGAGATGTGTGAAAACCCCGACCAGCAACAGCAAAAGCCAGTCGGTTCCCTGTGGCCACTCCCAATCGAAAACCGAAGCGACACCACCGGCAACCGCACCCAGCAATTGAAAGTGGAGAACAACCACCAGCGGGTGTTCTTTCTCCCGAAGGGTGCGCACCATGTTATAAGCCAGAGCAGAAAACACTGCGGATATAATTCCAATCACCAACAACTCCCAGCGAATACCTGAATCAATACCACGGACGAACACCACCCCCGCCAGCGAAATCAGAAAAAACAACCATTGTACCGGCCTGACTTTTTCCTTCAGCAGATAGACAGCAAATACCGAAGTAAACACCGGA
>JBIIHN010000019.1:0-10787 GCA_044235745.1 Bacteroidia bacterium | reverse complement strand
AGTAAAAGTAATCCTGGCTACCCGCAAACTGACAACAGCGGAAGAAAGTGTCTTCAAATCAAAAAATCTGATTCCGGTAACAACTCGGGTGGCGATTGATGCATTGGCCATCATTGTGAATCGTGAGAATCCTGATAGCCTTTTAGAGGTGGAGCAATTGCGGTCTATCCTGCAGGGTAAAATTTCCTCCTGGAAAACCATTAATGAAAAATCGTCCCTTGGCGATCTTACCTTTGTATTTGACCATTCAGCTTCTTCTACGGTTCGTTTTTTAAGTGATAGTCTGATGAATGGATCCCGATCGTTTCCACCTTACTGCTTCGCAGCAAAGAGCAATCCTGCCGTTATCGATTACGTAGAGAAAAATAAAAATGCGATTGGTGTTATCGGAGTAAACTGGATAAGCGATAAAGATGATCCGAAAATGCTCAGCTTCAGTAATCGTATTCGGGTCGTATGGCTGAGCAATGTGCCAGACCCCATTTATCCGGACAACTATTTTGGCCCCTTTCAAGCGTACCTCTTCACCGGGGAATACCCTTTGAAGCGTGAAGTTTACATGATCAACCGTGAAGGTAGAAACGGCCTTGGCACAGGCTTTGTCTCCTTCGTGGCCGGAGAACAAGGGCAGCGCATCGTACGGCTTGCCGGACTCCTTCCATCGTCACCGTACACACGTGACATTAAATTGAATCAATAAAGTAATTACCTCGAAGAATAAAATGAAACGCAGTCTCCTACTCTCTCTCCTAACGCTCACATCAACGTTCGCCTCCGCGCAATCTCTTAAAGAAGCGATTCGTTTAAATGAAAATGAGCAACAGGAAGCGGCTGCTGCGATGTATGAACAACTCATCGCAAAAGAACCTGCCAACGGAACCTATTACTATTACTACGGTGAAAACTGGATCGATGCCGAACAACCTGAAAAGGCCGCGCAGGTATTTGCCCGGGGAAGAGAAAAAGATCCGGCAAATCAGCTGAACCTTATCGGCCAGGCAGAGCTCAAACTTCAATCAGGCGATCTTAATGCGGGCAAAGCGATAATTGAACAAGCCGTGAAAGCCGCAGGACCGAAGAATGCACTCGTCCTTATGGAGGCCGGAGAAGCCCTGATGCATTATCCAAAGGCACAGGATCTGATGACCGCGCAAACATATCTTGATATGGCGGTAAAACTGGACCCGAAAAATCCGGAAGTTTATAATCTTCAGGGTGACCTCTACTCTGAATTGAATAACGGAACCCAGGCTGCAAGCAACTACAATAAAGCCCTCGACCTCGACAAAACACAGGTGAAAGCGCTGCTTCACAAGGGTCAGTTGTATAAACGTTCTACCAACTATGATGGAGCTATCGAAGAGTTTAACAACGCCATAAAAATCGACCCGAACTTCGCGCCGGCTTACCGTGAACGGGGAGAAGCCTATTTCAAGAAACGTGAACTGGAGAAAGCAAAAGAAAACTACAAACAGTACCTTGAGCTCTCCAAAAACAATACCGGCGCCCGTTTACGCTACTCCTATTTTTTATATGAAACCGAAGACTTTAAAAGTGCACAATCTGAATTGAACCTGATTACACGGGTTGATTCCGGCAGTGTAGGAATGATGCGGGTAATGGCTTATGTAGCCTTTGAAAATAACTTGCTCGATACATCCCGTAAATGCATTGAAAAGGTGTTTGAAATTACATCTGCCGATACCAATCGCAGGATAAGCAAGGACTATGCCTGTTATGGCAAGATCCTGGCGAAAACCGGAAACGATTCATTGGGGACAATTTATCTTCAGAGAGCCATTACATCAGATCCGCGTAATGGAGAATTATATGATGAATTAGCCAAGATGGCAACAAAGGCAAAGAACTATGACGTTGCCGTGCAGGCTTATCGTGACAAACTCGCGAACATTCCAAAAATCAGCAGCGCAGATTATTTCACCTTCGGCCGATCGTTGTATTCAGCGAAATTATTTACAGAAGCTGATAGTGTATTCACGAAAGTAACGACGATGAGCCCTAATTGGCCAAACGGATATTTATACCGCGGAAGAACAAATAGCCAGATTGATACGCTCTTTGAATCGATGTCAGCAGTACCACACTACACAAAATACATAGAGCTGGTAACAGCCGATTCAGCGAATGCTTTAAAATATAATAAAGAACTGATTGAAGCGTACAGTTATATTGGGGTTATCAAACTGCGTAAAGAAAAGGACTACAAAGGCTCACTCGAATACTGGAATAAAGTACTCGCTATTGATCCAAAGCAACAGCAGGCATTGGAAGCAATTAAAGTTATTAATTCGCTAAAGGGGAGTAAATAATTTACCGATTTAAAAAAACGGTTGTCTTGATAAAAAAGACAACCGTTTTTTTGTTTTTTATTTACGCTTCCAGACCTGAATCTGTCTCAAATTTAAAACCCAATCGCTTACTGGTTGTAACAGTACTTTGCATGGTATTAACCATTGCTTCGTAAACGGAAATCTCTTTCATCGCATCGAAAGGAGGAACATTCACATCGATATCCAGGCTGAACATCAGCACACCTTCTGAAAACGCACGAAGATTCTGCTCATCGGCTTTCATATTGGCATAGTCATTAAACAATACACCTAGTTGTCGCTTCCCTTCGACAAAAAAATTACCATCACGATTTACGAAAACCCGAGCAACAAGATGACCGATATCATTACGGCGATCGAACTTAAAAGAATCTGAAAGAAAATTATAAACGCTGATCATTCCGACTGTACCACGTGTCTGGTCAAGACTCACATATCCTGTTTTCCATATAGGATGAGCAGCTTCGAAAACAAAGGCATTGGTATGCATGATAAAAATGAGAAGATCTTCCCCAACCTTTAATTCAGCTTCGAATGTACCACGATCACGGTACTGGATTTTAATGCGAGGATCTTTCGCCACGACTTCTTTCCGAAACTCCGACTCCATTCGTTGCAATACGCTTTTCAGCAGCTGCAATACCGAAAAAGTGCTGTCAGTTACATCTTTTGTAAGTCCGGCTTTGGACAAAATCGTCGAAACAATTGGATGGCTTTCGTTGCTCATGATTTTTCGGTATGCTAACTTTGGTTTAGTAAGCCCTGGCAAACAACACGCGTTGTATAGACGGGTTACCTGTTAAAACACATTTTCCGGCTTCCTGTTTATTGTTTAACGGGATACAACGGATGGTTGCCTTTGTTAATTCCTTGATTTTTTGCTCGGTCTCCGGGGTTCCATCCCAATGAGCATAGATAAATCCCCCCTTCTCATCCAATAGGCTATTAAACTCCTCCCAGGTATCGGCACGATGGGTATTTTCTTCACGATAGGTCAATGCTTTTTTATAGATATTATCCTGAATCTGGTTGAGTAAATGTTCAATTTTCACATCCAGGTCAGTCATCTGATAAACTGACTTCTCCCTCGTATCCCGTCTTGCGACCTCAACGGTTCCGTTCTCCATATCACGGGGACCAATGGCGATACGCACCGGCACTCCCTTCAGCTCATATTCAGCGAACTTCCAGCCCGGTTTATGGGTATCCCGATTGTCGTACTTCACTGTAATGCCTTTCTTCTTTAAACCTTCTATTATTGGCGCAACAAATGCGTTGATCTGATCCAGCTGCTCGAAATTTTTATAAACCGGCACAATCACCACTTGAATGGGAGCCAACCGTGGTGGAAGAACCAGTCCGCTGTCGTCACTATGCGACATGATCAATGCACCCATTAATCTGGTAGACACCCCCCAGGAAGTAGCCCAAACATAATCCTGCTTACCATCCTTTCCGGTAAATTTCACATCAAAGGCTTTCGCAAAATTCTGACCAAGAAAATGAGAAGTACCTGCCTGCAACGCCTTTCCATCCTGCATCAATGCTTCAATACACATGGTATCCAGAGCCCCGGCGAAACGTTCATTTGCGGTTTTAGAACCTTTGATGACAGGTACTGCCAGAATTTCTTCAGCAAACGTTGCATATACGTCCAGCATTTTGCGGGTTTCTTCCATGGCTTCCTCAGCGGTAGCATGAGCCGTATGCCCTTCTTGCCAAAGAAACTCAGCTGTACGCAGGAACAATCGGGTCCGCATTTCCCAACGAACAACATTCGCCCATTGATTAACGAGAATCGGTAAATCCCTGTACGATTGTATCCAGCCCCTGTATGTATTCCAGATGATGGTTTCAGAAGTAGGACGAACAATCAACTCCTCCTCCAGCTTCGCATCCTCATCCACCACGATCCCATTTCCATTGGGGTCATTTTTCAGGCGATAATGAGTCACAACGGCACATTCCTTGGCAAAACCCTCCACATGACTAGCTTCTTTGGAGAAAAATGATTTTGGAATGAAGAGCGGAAAATAGGCATTCACATGGCCTGTATCCTTAAACATTTTATCCAAATGCTGCTGCATCCGCTCCCAGATAGCATAGCCATACGGCTTAATGACCATACAGCCTCTTACAGCCGAATTTTCAGCCAGGTCCGCCTTGATTACCAGATCCTGGTACCATTGAGAATAATTTTCACTCCGTGAAGTCAGTTGTTCGCTCATATCCTTTTTATCTTTACAAAGTTTGGCATTGTGTTTGCCTTACGTTTGCGGCAGCAAAGTTGACAAACTGAGCGCACATTGCCAATCTTCATCTACACGAAACAGGGATCTCGTCATGAAACAAGCGGTTTACACCCCATCAATCAGTGGTAAAGCCATGAAAACAATGTCATTCGCTCTTCTCGTAGCGGTTATCAGCTTTAGTTCCTGCTCATCGGGCAGGATGGCTGCCGGCTCTTACGATGATGTTTACTATTCTAAATCAGATGCCTCGCTGGAAGATTACGGCCAGGCCGCTGCGGATCGTCAGCGGCAGGAGCAAAATAATACCCGAACCGAAGATTATACACCCGCACCGGCAGAAAACACCTATCAGGGAACCGGAGAGCGGACCGATTTTGGCCAACAACAGGATGACCGATCTTATTCCAACACTGACAATGAGCGTTTCCGCTACCAGTCAAACGATCGGACCGGTCGGGAACCGGATTACAGTACTACTGAACGGAATTTTGATGGTGATGGAAATCGCGTAGTAACTACCAACAATTACTATTACGACGACGATGATTATTATGATTTTGCCTATACCAGCCGAATCCGTCGTTTCTACCATCCTGTTGGCTGGAGTTATTATGATCCGTATTATACCAACCTCTACTGGTACGACTACGACCCGTTTTCATGGGGAGTAAGCGTTTATAACACGTACAGTTGGTGGAATCCCCGTCCCTGGGGCTGGGGTTGGGGCGGCGGCTGGGGCTGCGGATGGAACAATGGTTGGGGATGGAATAATGGCTGGGGGGTTAGCATTGGCTGGGGTTGGAACTCCGGCTGGGGCTGGGGCGGCGGCTGGGGCTGGAACAACGGCTACTGGAACGGTTTCAACCAAGGCTACTGGAACGGATACTATGCGGGTTTATACAATGGAACCTTTAACCCATATTACTTCAACAGCCTCGACAACCATAGTTATTACTACGGACCAAGAGGCGGAGGAAGGAATGCGGTAGCTGCCAACACACCAAGAGGCGGAAGAAACGTTGGTGAATTGTTTGGTAAGAGTCTTGCGCAAGAAAACCCGCGTGACCCAAGAGCAGTTCGTGGTTTGGATGCGATGGAAGCCATGGGGAGACAAAAAAGAGATATTCAGCCGATAGCTGATGTTCGTAGCAATTCGCCCACTAACGACGGACGCAATAACCAGATCACCCGACCTTCCGGAGACACCAAGAACGGAGTTACTCCTCGTGATACACGACCAGGTTCAACTCCGCGAAGTGAGCAGAATGCTGACACCAAATCCCCTGTTCGTGGTGAAAGCGGAAATACTCCAAAGTCAAATCCCGGCTTTACACCAAGGGGCAACGAAGGAACTACTCCACGTGGCAACGAAGGATTTACGCCACGCGGAAATGAAGGTAACACCCCGAAAACCAATCCGGGATATACGCCCCGTGGTAACGAGGGAACCACGCCACGTGGTAACGACGGATACACTCCTCGCAGCAATGACGGATATACTCCGCGAAATAACGATGGGTATACTCCTCGCAGCAATGATGGATATACCCCACGCAGTAAGGACGGATATACACCGCGCAATAATGATGGAAATACTCCCCGAAGTAACGACGGGTTTACTCCACGCGGAAACGATCCCCGCAGTAATGACAACTACACACCACGCAGCAATGAACCGCGCAGTAATGACAACTATTCCCCGGGCAGAAAGGAGGAGGGCAGCCCTCGCCGGAACAATAGCAACAGAGAAAGTTATAAGAGCCAACCATCACGTAAATCAGAATCTGCACCACGTTATCAATCGCCTGCACCTTCACGAAGTAATTCAGATATAAGAGGCGGAGGATCACGGAGCAGCAGTCCATCATACAGTGCACCTTCAGCACCTTCGCGTCCTTCAGCTCCTTCGGGTGGCGGAGGAAGTTCCTCACCGGGCCGTCGTCGCTAAATTAATTTAACAACGCGGGCTGTCAACGTACCCAAACGAAGAGATTATAAGTATTCGTTTGCCTCCACGATGGCAGCCCTTCTTATTCCCCAATATCACCTTTCACTTATGAATACCTCCCGATTATTAAGTCTCACCTGCGGTCTCCTACTGACTGCATCCGTACACGCACAAAATGATGCTGATGCTTTACGCTTCAGTATGCTTAACTATGGTTCAACCGCACGTTCGCTGGGAATGGGTAATTCCTTCGGCGCATTGGGAGCAGATTTCAGTGCGATGGCCATCAACCCCGCCGGTATTGGCTTGTATCGTCGCTCTGAATTATCAGTGAGTCCTCAATTCTCCAACCGCGGTATCAATGCAGAATATATCGGGCAGGAAAATACCGACAACTATTTTAAGTTTTCATTCGGCAACATGGGACTTGTGCTCGCGAACAGTAAAAACAGCAGCAACCGGGGATGGAGAGGTGTGCAGTTTGCTGTTGGATACAACAAGACGAATGATTTCAGCGGACGATACATTGCTGAAGCGGGAAACAGCAGAAGCTCCTTGCTCGATACATGGCTGGAAGATGTAAACGGAATTGCTCCGGATGATATCCCGTTCTTCTATCCTTTTGATGTAGATCTTGCATGGCAAACCTTCCTGATCGATACCACTACTTTTAATGGTGACTTGTTTTATTTCAGTGCACTTCCTTACGCCGGGGCTTTACAACGCAAAACCGTTGAGACCCGAGGCGGTGCCGGGGAATGGGACTTCACCTTAGGCGGGAATTACAATGATCAGGTGTATATCGGTTTTACTTTGGGAGTTTGTAACTTAAGGTATGTTGAGGAAAGTACCTGGGAAGAAGAGGATGATCAGGATACGATTCCGTTCTTCACCAGCTATGCATACTCTACCAACCTGAACACGACCGGAGCAGGTGTGAATCTTAAATTCGGTATGATCTATCGCCCGTCGGATTACTTCCGGCTGGGTTTGGCATTGCATAGTCCCACCTGGTATAATCTGACAGACGAATATTCAGCCAGTATCCGTACTGACCTTGAAGATGGTGTCAACAGAGCGTATGATGGTCCGGCATTCATTCCTTTCGAATACAACATTACCACACCATTCCGCGCGGTGGGCAGTGCTGCATTTCTGTTTGCAAAGCAGGGAGCCTTTAATATCGACTATGAGTTTGTTGACTACAGCATGGCACGTATACGCCCTGACGACCGGACCTTCGCTTCAGATTTTAATCCCGTCAATAAAGCTATCCGCAACAAATACACGATTTCACATAATGTCCGCGCCGGGTTTGAATGGAGATATGAAGAACTGCGGTTCCGTGCCGGAGGATTTTATTCCACCTCTCCTTTCGATGAGCAGTTAAGAGAATCGGAAGAAACGGATCTGACGCGCTATGGACTTACTGCCGGTTTCGGATTCCGCAATGACCGGTACTTCTTCGATGCCGCTTATGCCTGGTCAAGAGTAGGTTCATACATTCAACCGTATTCACTCAGCTATCAGGATACAGATGGCATCACCTTCCGACAGACAGACAACAGATTTTTGTTTACGGTGGGCTGGTTTTTCTAGTTAAAAAATATCATATGTATTGCGGGCAATCTGAATATGCACTTACCCTCTAAAATCGTGCTCTTCATTTATACACCTCAAATCTAACATCATCGAGCCATACTTTTTCCTTATATGGATTATAGAAATAAATGCTAACAACATCATCCGGATTCAGTTCTTCCTGAATTTTATAACCCGCATACGCACTGAACCATTGATCAAACTCCTTCTGGTATGGGCGTATGTCCAGGCCGCGCCAGAGTACGGATTCTTCACCTCGCTGCACCTGCACCACCAGTTTTAACTCAGCGATCGCTGTATCAGCCTTGGCTTTACAGGAGAACATCATCGTGACATCTTTCAACAGCCCCATTTCGCCGGCATACTTGCGGATGGTTGGACCATATTCCTGTTCCGGCCTCATCAAGAGTGAAAACTTTCCGCTGAAAGACTGATCATCTGATTTGAACAGAGAATCATTCTCCCATGGTTTGCCATCAAAGTCATTGAAAAATTTAAAGTCAGCAGATGCAACTGACAACTGTTTATCAGGCTGTATTTTTGAAAACACCATAACTCCGGCATTAAAAAATGTATCACTTTGAAGAAGATATGGGAAATATTCCCGTAACATCCATTCCAGTTCCGGTGCATGATAATTATTACACCAGCCATGTACGAGCGTGTTGGCAGATGTTGTTGCTGCCAGATTCCGCAGCGCAATTATATCATCGGGTTTATTACAAATATACTGACTGAATTTAAGTTGAGGTTGTAACCGGTCACTGTAATAATGGATGTAATCGGGATGAATCACATTGACCGCATTCAGCACCTCCCCCTTATCGGAATACAATGCATTATATTCAGCCATCTTCTCCGCAACCAACTTAAACGGAGCGAAGAATTGCCTGGAATAAAACCCTTGTGCAACTATGGTACTGTACGCTGTTACCAACAACAGCGCTGTCAACTGAAAGTATTGCACCGGTTTCCAGACAGTCGGACGAAATCGTGAAAACAATACGAGCAGGATAAACGGGAAACTAAACAACAGAATAGAATACTGGAACACCGGATTTTTGAGAATCGAATAAAAATAAGCGATGAGTGCAGGAAGAAAGAAGAAAAGCATTGAAAGCAGCAGTTGTTTTCGCAAAGGTGTTTCACTTTGGTATAGAAAAGCGAACGCAAGACCTGCACCGAACAAAAACAAAAACAACCATAACTGCTCGTTAAAGCAATATATCAGATAATTCCAGACAGCATCTTTACCCGGAGGGCCTAGCCAACCTTCAGGGCCGCCGAGTCCGCCTATGCTGAATTGTGCCAAAAAAACAGAGACATTAGGAAGATACAACACCATCATGGCTAACCCACAAAGAGTATATCTTAACCAGTTTTTTTTCGGCAGAAGAAAATATCCGGTCGCGCAAATAATTCCTGCCACCATGAAGCTGAAATAATGAGCATACATCGCACCTGTCCCCCCGATGACCAACAACAGTGCTTCTCTCCATTTCCATTCGTGGTGTACAAAACACATTTGCGACCACGCATACGCCGTGAGCATGCAGAAGAACAACCCCGGACTGTAAGGACGAGCCAGCTGTGCATACAAGATGGGGAACTGCAATGCAGAAAACACTGCAAGAGCCGCGATTGCAGGTCCCTTCCCGAACATATTTCGACCAGTCAGATACAATAGTCCGGCAGTAGCGATACCGAGCAAAACAAAAGGGAGCCGAACAATGGCTTCGCCAGTACCGAACAAAGATGTCCACCACCAAAGAAAGGATTGTACACCCATCGGATGCATATCATTATCACGCACACCTTTCTGAATCATCTCGGCAAACGAATCGTACTTCAACCGGGTCAGGGCGCTCAACTCATCATTGCTCAATGACCAGCCGGCATAATTCCAGAAGCGGAATAAAGCCGCAATAACGAGTAAGACAATCGCAATTTTATCTTCAATCGACCACTTTCTCATTTCTTTCAGACCTATTACGCTGACAGCTCACTTCGTATAAAATCATACCGGCTGCAACGGAAACATTATAAGATGATATTTTCCCTTCCATGGGTAGTTTAACTACTTCATCACACCGGCGGATATACTCAGGAGAGACACCGTTTTCTTCACTGCCCATAATGATTGCCAGGGGGCCGGTAAGGTCAGCTTGTTGTGCCAGTTTAGTTGCTTTTTCAGAACATGCCACCACACGGATACCGGAAGCTTTCAACTCATCAATAGTAATCTTCAGATTATCTTCTCTGCAAACAGGAAGATGATGCAATGCTCCGGCACTTGTCTTCACGGCATCACTGTTAATCATAGCTGAACCCCTGGAAGGGAGAATAACACCATGAGCACCGATACACTCAGCGGTACGTGCAATTGCGCCAAGATTTCGGGTATCCGTTACGCGATCGAGCATCACGAGCAAGGGTGTTTTGCCCTCCGAAAAGAGATGAGCGACAAGATCAGTAGTGCGCTGATACTCCAGAGAGGAAAGAAACGCAATCGCCCCCTGATGGTTATTGCGTGTAATCCGATTGAGCTTCTCACCGGGTACCATCTGAAAATGCACACCCGCCCTGCGTAGTTCTTCTTTCAACTCACGCATAAGCGGGTTATTTAACCCATGT
>JBIIHN010000307.1:0-3304 GCA_044235745.1 Bacteroidia bacterium | reverse complement strand
CAATGAATCAGCATAGTATCCTAAGAAAGCCTGACAGCCGTTGCTTTGGATGTAGATTGAATCGCACCAGGTGGCAGTACATCCGCTGATGCTGTCGGTTACGGTGAGGCATACGGAATACAGACCCTGTCCGCTGTAGATATGGGTTGGATAAGTAGCGGTGCTGAAGGTGCCATCTCCGAAGGTCCAGTAGTAGTTGGTATAATTGGCATTGTCCGGGATGAAGAACCAGGTGTTGAGTGAATCAAACCACTGGAAGTTTGCATTGCAAGGTGTTTGGTTACTTACAATGACGGTATCACAGTATGTATCGGTGCAGCCTAACAGCGAGTCTGTCATCGTGAGACATACGTAATACATTCCGGGGTTCGCATAAAAATGCATGGGACTAGTAAAGGTACTTGTGGTGCCATCCCCAAAGTTCCAGAAGTAATTTGTTTGTGTAGTGCCGTTTGAAAGATTAGAGAAATTGATGGTGGCCCCGTTGATCTGTGGAGAATAGGTAAAGTTGGCCTGACAGGTTCCTGAAAAGATCATCACGGTATCACATACGGTAGATACGCAACCGTTAGCATAGGTTACAGTAAGACAGGCAAGGTACATTCCACCGGTCGGATATTGATAGATCAGACTACCGGAGGTAGCTGTCTGACCATTTCCAAAATCCCAGAGATAAGATACCGCACCATTATTGTTGGTACTCTGGAAGAAGAACCCATTGGAGCTGAGTTGTGAAACCATCATTTGTGCCTGACATCCTCCTGTACTGTTTACGATCACTGTATCACACCAGGTATCAGAACAACCGGCGTTTGAGTCAATCACCGTCAGGCAGGCCAACCATGGTCCGGGACCATTGTAAAGGTGGGAAGTCCAGATACCTGTGCCCGATGATCCATCTCCAAATTGCCAGATATAATCCCATGCAGGGTTGTAATTATTCGGGAGGAAATAGATAAAACCGGCGCTGTCAATAGTCGTAAATGTTGCATTGCAGGAGGCAGGGCCGGCAATGTAGATAGTGTCGCACCAGGACGATTGACAACCATTGAGGGAATCATACACCGTGAGGCAAACACCATAAATTCCCGGGCCATTGTAAACGGCTACGGGATTATTTTGCGATGAGCTCAAACCATTGCCCAGCCACCATTGAAGCGCGGAGTAATTACCGGTACTGGTGTTTGTGTAAAACAACGTATCACCCTGAATAGTGTAGGTAAACGAAGCCTGACATTGCGCCGAGGCGGATTGCTGTATTCCTAAAATTATCAGGAAGATCAGCGATAGGAGTTTTAGTGTTTTCATAACAAACGTGTCTTTACCGGGATCACGTATCAAAAGTACCGGATGGTTTAGTGACCGGGAAGTGGAATTTTGATAAAAATTACGCATCCAATATAAGAATGTAATGCGTACTTCACGGACAGGATTTTACGATAAAGGTCAAGGTGACAGCCAATAATCTCTAAACATAAAAAGCTGACAATCAAATGTAATTTTCAGATTTATTGCGCCGGTTTGCCGCTTTCTTTCTTAGTTTTTAAACCGGGTTCGGAGCCAGTTTGCATAATCAATGATCACCCCATCGTCGGAAGAATTATTACGTGTCCAGAGGATAAACTGATCAATTTTTTCCAGTAATTTTTTATCATTTCTGAGGTCGATGGCGTTCAGGAGTTTCCGCAGGATCTCCAGCATTTCACGGTCGGTATAGTGATTTTCATCGGCCAGCAGGTCTTTATATTCCTTCCGTATACGGTTCATCCGGTATTCGATGACATCATGTTGCTGGAGTTCAAAACGATTGATCAGTTCCGCCACGTCAATTTTTAAGCGAAGAGAGGGTCCTGCGTTTTTATACCAATCGAGCATAGATAGGCGGGTAAAGTACCGCATGGCTTCTTTAAAATGTCCCTGATCGAAATGAAGCACCGCGAGATTCAGATACACAAACCAGAGATAATAGTCGTTAGAGGTGATGCGTTGCTGTTCGCGCAAGTCTTCGAGGATAGAGATGGCCTTCGCGGGGTCGAGAACGGAGTAGTTAATAACCAATGCATTATAATAGAAGAAGAAATATTTATCGTAATGCAGTTGATTGAACTCATCCATTGCCGATTTCAGTTTTTCGGTCCACTGGAGACTTTGCCGCAGCTTATCGGTCTTGAAAAGCGTATTCACCGTATAGGTCAGCATCTGCAGCTTTGTTTCGTGATTATTCCGGTTAAAGAGTTTATCACGCTCAAACTCCTTATACGTACGCAGGAGATATTTCTCGAGGGGCTGATATTCGTGTCGCTGCAGCAAGACCTGACTAACGGCACGGTAGATACGAAAACGCAGGACCGGACTGTTTTTAAGATCGCGGTCTTTGATAAAATCATCAATGGTTTTTTTCAGCAGATCCAGAACCGGATTGCTGTCTGAGCCGAAGTTCTGAGTTTTCTTAAGACGCCAGTTTACAACGGCCAGCAGATCATCGATGGCACGGATGTCTTCCAGCTGACGGCGGTTCTGCTTTCGTTTTTCGATGTATTCTTCCGGATCTATCTGTAAGGTTTCGTGGGAGATGCGGATGTATTCGCCGTAAATGATATCGAGTAATTCGAAGTTCTCAATGGAAGTAGCACTTCGTTCCGCCCTGCGGAGATAATAACGGGCTTCTTCCAGCAGATTCCGGCTGAAAAAATGCCTGAACAACGCCAGCATATGACAGGCATGGATAAAGGCATCATCTTCATAATGCAGTGTTGAAAGGCTCTTGTTCAGATCTGTCAGCAGGCGGTTCCGCAAACGGTACCATGCATTTTTCGACTCACCGGGATAGTGTTTTCTCAGGAAAGCATCCTCCTCTGTATCATCGCCGGCCTTACGGAGATAATCAAACAACCGAAGGTCTTTTCGGTCGAACTGTTGTTGAGTACGGGCCGCAAAGAGTTTGTAGAACCGAACCTGTTCTTTATTCATGGAACGGATCAGCCGATGAAGATGGTCCATATTGGCAGATTTGGACGCGTAAGATACGTAAAAATTTAATTTTCATACGCCATATCATATCCGTAGATTTGATTTATCGTTTGAGACCACGCCCTATGAAACGCCTCCTGTTTAAGATAATTTACCTGCTGATATTTATGGCAGGACCGGTTGCCGCGCAGCCCCATCTCCGGGTGCAGTCGCTGCAAAACTGGCCGGATACAGCCTGGCACAATCTGGTTTTACCGGTTGGAGCGGTGATAGAAAATATCGGGAACACCGCTTACTATGGCCCTATACAGGTTATTTTAAAAACCGACCCAAC
>JBIIHN010000306.1:0-3305 GCA_044235745.1 Bacteroidia bacterium | reverse complement strand
ATCTCCCGCTTTAAATGGTTGCCGGAATAGCATAATGAGAATCGTGAGCACGATTAACTGCAAGGAATCCGGTTTCGTAAACAGCGGACGATCCAACCAGTAGAGGATCAATTGATCGAATGCTTTTAATACCGCATACAAGCCATAGATCACCAGCGTCCCTTTAACAAAGCCGTGCCTGAAACCTGAATCAGTCATTCCAATTCACGCCATTCAGATGCGGGATGGCATGGTGCGCGGTAAAATCGAATTGTACCGGCACTACAGAGACATAACCTTTGGCCAGTGCATATTCATCGGTATCCACCCCATTATCAAAATTCAGGAACTTGCCCGTTAGCCAATAATAATCACGGCCGTAAGGATCTTTGCGGTGATCAAACTCTTCCTTCCATTTCGCATTGGCCTGGCGGCAGATTTTGATGCCCTTTATTTTCGAAATCGGTAAATTGGGAATGTTGACGTTTAACAAGGTTCCTTCCGGAAGTCCGATTTTCAGCACGTTCTTTACCACACTGGTCACCATCTTCCGCGCCGGTGAAAAATCGGCCTGCATACTATAATTCAACAGGGAAAAACCGATACTGGGAATACCTTCTATCGCGCCTTCCATTGCCGCCGACATCGTTCCCGAATAGATGACATTGATGGAGGAATTAGAACCATGATTAATACCGGAAACACATAAATCCGGCTTTCGATGCAGTATCTGATTTACGGCCAGCTTCACACAATCGACCGGAGTTCCTGAGCATTGCCAGGAATCAACACCCTCAAAAACCTGTACTTTATCCAACCGGAGAGGACGGTTTATCGTGATGGCATGTCCCATCGCCGATTGCGGACTATCGGGCGCAACAACAATGACCCTTCCGAATGGTTTCATAGCTTCTACCAGATTCCGGATGCCCGGAGCGGTGATACCATCGTCGTTGGTGACGAGAATAATGGGTTGTTCTTTTTTAGAGGTCGTGGTGCGTTTCTTCGTTGCCATAATTTCTGGCGGCTAAATTAGACAAATGCCTCTCTTCATAAGGTGAAGTACCATTATCAAAATCGGATGATTGGATTAGCATTGAATGCCCACCTCTTTTAAAAATTCCTGCCGACTCGACTTATAGATAAAAAAAACAGCCCCCTTGTCCGGAGGCTGTGACTTTTACGCAAAGAACATAATGTATTGTCCGTAATAATTACTGAATGCTGATTTCTCTTGTTTTTGGCTTTTCATCCGCTTTTTTAGGTAAACGGATGTTCATGATTCCGTTTTCATAGTTGGCGGAGATGGCGCTCTGATCTACATTCTCCGGCAGATTAAAGCGACGGGTGAATGAGGTGAATGAGAACTCCTTACGGGTGTATTTTTCAGTTTTTTCGGTATTTTCCTGTTGTTGCTCAGCACTTACCAGCAGGGTATTCTCTTCGATCGCAATTTTGAAATCCTCTTTTTTCAATCCCGGCACTGCAAGTTCGAGTTTGAAGGCCTGATCATTTTCGGAGATGTTTACCGCAGGAGCATTCCATTTACGGAAGTCGGCACCGGCATAGTCGTTGAAGAATTCGTTGAATAAGTCCACGGAGTTAAGGATGGTACGGGCGGGACTTTCTTTTTGCCATTTAATCAGTGTCATAGTTGATTTTTTTTATTTGTTATGACCGGGGGAATTCAAACCACATACCAACCACAAACAACCCGAAAAAAGCGCCATTATGTCGCTCCTGTACAAGAAAAAGCGCCATAATGGCATTTAATCCTTGTTATTATACTAAAAAACTGACAGTTATAATCATCTGGCTTTATCGCCCAGCATCGGAACAAACTTAAATTTCTCCAGGCTGATCACATCGGTTGATCCATCCGGTTTTTTCAGTACGGTGGTCATCACCTGGCCGTCCAAGGGTCCTACGGGAATCACCAGGATGCCACCCGGCTTCAGCTGTTCCACCAACGCAGCAGGAATTTCGGGAGCACCACAAGTAACCAGAATTTTATCAAAAGGAGCATACGCCGGCAGGCCTTTAAAGCCATCTCCATAAAACATTTTAACTGAAAAGTAATTCAGTCCATCCAGCCGTTTACGGGTATTTTCATGCAGGGGTTTATGACGTTCGATGGTAAAAACCTTCGCACCGGTTTCAGCCAAAACAGCTGACTGATAGCCACTACCGGTACCAATTTCGAGTACCTTCTCCCCTTTTTTCGGATCGAGCAATTGCGTTTGGTACGCCACCGTATAGGGTTGGGAGATGGTCTGACCGCAATCAATCGGAAAGGCCTGATCTTTATAAGCGAATTCAAGAAAAGCCTGATCCATGAAGATATGCCGGGGAATTTTACCAATAGCCTCCAGCACCGTTTCATTGTTTATCCCCTTCTCCCGCAGCTGCTGAACCAGCTGTCGCCTCAACCCCTGATGCCTGAAAGAATCCTGAATCATATGCTGCAAAATTAAGCCCGTAAACGACCCATCTGCATGTTTTAAAGTGGAAATCATTCCGGTTTTTCAACAATAAGGAAGGCAAAAAACGAGTAATTTTGCACAAAATTTCCAGTATGTTGAAGATTGGAGTGTTAGGAGCCGGGCATCTCGGCAAAATCCACATCAGACAGATCAAGGAGCTCACTGCCGACTATGAACTGATGGGTTTCTACGATCCGGATCCGGGTACCGCCACCACGGTCGCCTCTGAATTCGGTATTCATGCGTTTCCCACGATGGAAGAGCTGATCACCGCCTGCGATGTGGTGGATGTGGTGACGCCCACCATCAATCATTTCGACTGTGCGTACAAAGCCCTGCGATATTCCAGACATGTCTTCATCGAAAAGCCATTATCCAACACTGTACAGGAAGCAAAAGACCTCCTGCGTTTAGCCAAGGAAGCCGATGTAAAAGTGCAGGTAGGACATGTAGAGCGTTTCAATCCGGCGTTCATTGCGGCCCAACCCTTTCTTCACCAGCCGATGTTCATTGAGACCCACCGGCTCGCCCAATTTAACCCCCGCGGCACAGATGTATCAGTGGTACTGGATCTGATGATTCACGACATCGACATTGTATTGAGCGTCGTAAAATCATCTGTAAAAAAGATCAGCACCAGTGGTGTAGCGGTCGTGAGTGATACACCGGATATTGCCAATGCACGGATCGAGTTCGACAATGGCTGTGTGGCCAATCTCACTGCCAGCCGCATCTCTCTGAAGAATATGCGCAAGAGCCGTTTCTTTCAAAAGGACGCGTATGTATCCGTTGATTTTTTGAAGAAGTCGACCGAAGTTGTACGTTTGAAAGAAGTTAACGGTA
>JBIIHN010000305.1:0-3309 GCA_044235745.1 Bacteroidia bacterium | reverse complement strand
GAAACTGGTAAAAAGATAAATCAACGATGAATTGCTACACCACCTTCAAAGGATCGGGCATGGCAATAATATCATAGTGAAGTTTATCCGGCGGAACTGTTACTCTAATGCCTTCACAAAAAATACTATAACCGGCATCTGAAAGAAGATTAAAAATCTGAGCAGTAGAAGCTTGCTGACGACTCAGGTTGTAACCATTAATTTCCACAAACAAGACGGGACGCATCAACTTGAGTGTATGAACCGCGCCTTTTAGTACATTAAGTTCAAACCCCTCAACATCAATTTTAACCAGATCAACCCTTGCCAAATTTTCAGAAATAACATATTCATCCAAGCGCAATGCGTTAACAGAAAAGTTCAATCCATCCGTATTCTTTCTCATGTAGATTCCACCACTATTATTATAAGAAGCAGGATCAAAATACAATTTCTCTGTTGTATCAGACAGCGCTATTTGCTCTGCCTTCAACCATGAAAAGTCATTCAGCTTCAGATTCACTAAAAATTTCCTATACGTTTCAGGAACCGGTTCAAAAGAAATAACACGACCATTAACACCGGTAAGTTTAGCAAAATTCAGAGCGGTTTCACCAATATTGCCTCCAACATCAAGGATAACCATACCTTGCTTTACCAGAGGATAGAGCTCGTCACGGTGTTCAACATTCAAATCAAAATATATAACCCACTCCATATACTCAGAAAGATCAAGCGCATAATGAATTCCGTTCCGTGTTGCCTTTCTGAATACTCCACCGGGATATTGATAATTCTGTGGTATACACTTTACAAAAAAACTATCATAGCCCTTACCGGAGGTGAAAAATGGCAATAATCTGTCAACGCCTGTAAGACGAAGTAAATTTCGGAGAAAATTAAAAATTTTAAGTTTTGTACTCATAGACAAGCCGCTGATGTTTCAGGAAGTGAATACAGCATGATCAGGCTCCAAACCCCATGCAGCGAGCAATTCCGCGTGATTATTTTCAATTGTATGATATTTTTTAACCCATTCGATATTCCGCTTCCTTTCGTTAACAGTGAGATGATGAGATTGCACTATTCGCCAATCCAGCTCAGACTCAATCGTCAGGGCATTAACAACTACAATAGGACAATCTTCATACAGATACTGCTCTAATCCCTCTTCAATATAGCACAACACAGTATTACCGCAAAGTAACGCTTCAAGGCTTTGAAGTCCATACCAACCGATGACCATCTGATCGATAAGGATATCCGACTTCTGCATTAATCCAAACAGTTCATAGCGTGAAACGCTATAGAGTTTCCCCGACTTTCGAATATTATCACCGGGAGTTATCATCTGCACATTGTCCTTGTGACGGGCAGAAATTTTATCCAGAACAGCATGTATAAAAGCGGTCCCCTTTACTTTATCATTAGATGGGGCATGCAGGATAGTAAATTTCCCATCCATACTCTTCTTTAAAGCCAAATCAAGCACTCCCCCAACTTCCTTATCAAACTTATCAAAGTCTATCACAACCGGATAATAATGTGCCCCCGGAACGTTCTCGAGAAGATCCGGGGTAGAAACGAGGATATAATCCGCATACCGTCTACTATCAGCAATAAGGGCATCCTGCCATAGCTTCGTTTTCCTGACCGATCTTTCCCCATTGAGAAACGCTATCAGATTTTCATTTTTCCAATACAAATACTCGGGGTTTCGCACGTCACTGCCTACAAAGTGCATTACAACTCTCTTGCCTAATAGTTTATACACGAAAAACTCAAACCGTCTCAACTTCCTTGTCAGAATAGTCTCACCTGAAAAAAAGTGAAACACATCATATCTAAACAAACTGTATAAAAAGAAACCCAATGTATAAAAATACACGTATAGCGCCGAATGACGACTTACCTCACATACGTATGTATACTGGGTTTTGTAGTGTGACTCAGCCAACTTAAACTTAGTAAATGATTCTGCAGAAAACTGATCAGAAAGATAGATATCTATAAATTTTGAATACAATTCGATCCGGAAACCGATATCAACTGCACCAAACAATATTCTCCTCTTTTTTCTCATTGATACAACAAGGAAGCCTGAACATATTCCCATTTAAGTGAACTCAGCGCTCGATTTTTTTCCAAGATATTATTATCACAGAGAACGTCGAGCGCTCTCCTGAGCATATCTTCCGGCACATCGCGGTTCCTTGGCGGTTCAAATCCGACTTTGTCCTTACGCCAACATATTTCCGTGGGCAGAACATGTTCCATAGATTTCCTCAACAGAAATTTTGTCCAGCCATCATGCAACTTATACTCATCAGGAAGCGCGTATATGAACTCTACTAATTTATAATTCAGAAAAGGCAAACGGACTTCCCGGCTATGAGCCATCGAATTACGATCAGCATAGCGAAGTAAATTCTGCAGTCCGCCTCTCATCATCACAAATTGTAAAGAGGCATTGAGGTTTACAGGATAATCCAACCGGTAATTATCCTTCCGGTTAACAACCCGCATTTCCGAAGAAAATTGAGCAATATAGCCAGGAGTCGATATTGCATTCTTCAATCGCCGGAAACCGGTACGCACTCCCGGAGAAAACACATCTAACCACCATCCATTTTCCAACGGATACTTTTTACCGTGCAGTTCGGAAAATAGCCGCATCTGTTTCAGCCAGGATATTGGTTTCCTGCGCAACAAACTCCCGAAGTAAGGGCCAAAATAATGGAAATAACCAGCCAGAATTTCATCGGCTCCCTGCCCATCGAGAAGAACGGTAACATTATTTTGACGTGCAAGTGCCATCACTTCCCATTGTGCAATTACACTTGTGCTTCCAAATGGTTCCTCTTGATGAACGGCTACCTCTTCGATTTTACGCTGCAATTTATCCGGTGAAAGAAACACTTCATGTGCTTCAGCGTGTACAGAATGATTTATTATATCAATAAACTTGCCTTCATCTCTTTCAAAATTTCGAAAACGAGCGGAGAATGTCTTTTGAATGACGGACTCATCTCGGAGTTTATCAATCAACATCACTATACTTGAAGAATCGAGCCCACCCGACAAGCTTGAACCGACCGGCACATCAGAACGCAAACGAAGAGAAATGGAGTCAGTAAAAAGCTGTAAGAATGTAACCGCAGCCTCCTGTAATGAGATGTTCAGCTTTTTTGACAGATCAACATCCCAGTATCTTTCGAACGTTAAATTGTTATTATCATCAATTTCCAGATAACAACCGGGTTCAACCTGACTGATACCTTCAAAAAAAGTCCTTTGTGGAACATTAAAATCCTGTTGCGTACCATAAGC
>JBIIHN010000304.1:0-3312 GCA_044235745.1 Bacteroidia bacterium | reverse complement strand
GGATTCCTTAACAATCTTTGTTTTTTCTTCTTTTAAAGCTGGTCTTTCCTGTTTTGCCGTTGAGGATGCTGGCTTTTTATCCTTCTCACTCTTTTGTTCATGCTGCCAGGTTTCAAATTCTTCATAGGTGCCTGGATACTCTTTCAATTCTTTGTTTTCAATGTACCATATTTTATTGGCTATCCTGCTTAAAAAGTAACGGTCATGACTCACTACAATATAGGTGCCTTCATATTTGTTCAGCACTTCTACCAGTACATTTACACTCTGAATGTCCAAATGGTTGGTTGGTTCGTCAAGCAGGAGAAAATTAGCCCGGGCAAGAATGGTTTTTGCGAGCGCAACACGTGCCCTTTCACCTCCCGATAATACTTTGATCTTTTTAAAAACATCGTCTCCCTTCAATAGAAATGCGCCCAGCAATGAGCGGAGATAAGTGTCGGTTTCTTCCGGTGCAAATACCTGTAATTCACGCAAAGCATCATTTTCTTTATCCAGGCTCTCCAACTGATGTTGTGCGTAAAATGATGGTACTACATTGTATGTGTCTTCTGAATTACCATCAAATTGTTCTTCACCGTACAGCATGCGGAGTAGGGTGGACTTACCTTTCCCGTTTGCACCGATAAAGGCAATTTTATCTCCTCTTGTAATTTCCGCACTGGTGTTTTTCATTAACTCAAGCTCTCCATAGGCTTTTCGATGAATGTTTAATTTGGAGATAATTCTGCCCGGTTGTTTATCGACTGCAAATTTGATTCGGATTGCTGCCAGCGGACCGTCTACCGCGTCTACTCGTTCTAGCTTGTCAAGCGCCTTTATACGGGATTGTACGGCAGAGGCTTTTGATGCTTTGGCGCGAAAACGTTCAATAAATCGTTCTTGTTCTTTGATGTATTTTTCCTGGTTGCGATACGCATTCGCCTGTAATTCTTTCCTCTCTTCTTTTTCAAGCAGATAATCGGAGTAATTGCCTGTATAGATGGTAAGCCTTTGATATTCCAGTTCGCCAATCCGGTTGACAATTTTATCAAGGAAGTACCGGTCATGTGATACAATCAGAACGGCTCCTTCGTAGCTGGCAAGATAGGTTTCGAGCCATTGAATAGAGGGTAGATCCAGATGGTTAGTTGGCTCATCCAGTAATAGTAAATCAGGTTTTTGAAGCAGCGTTTTTGCAAGCATGACGCGCATCCTCCATCCTCCGGAAAACTCTCTTAGAGGACGGGTCAAATCTGTGGTGGAGAATCCTAGCCCTTCCAGAATAGATTCCGCCCTTGATTGAAGTGAATATCCGTCAAGGCTTTCATATTCGGTTTGCAGTTTTTGCAAACGATCAAGAATCTGGTCGCTATGGTCCGTTTCGAGATGGTGTAGTGTTTTCTCAATTTCCTGATGTAGGTAATTGGCCCTTTCAAACGCTTCCATCGCCACATCAAGGATCGATTTGTCTGATAGGTAGCTAAGAAGATCCTGGTTCAGAAAACCAATAATCAGATCATTTCGCTTGGAGATATTTCCGGAAGTCGGAGTGTACTCTCCGCTGATAATACGCAGTAAGGTTGATTTTCCCGTGCCATTTGCACCGATTAATCCGATTTTTTCCTGTGGCCTTATATGCCAGCTTAGTTCACTGAATAGAATTCGTGAGCCGAATTCAAAAGTGATATCATTTAATACGAACACGCTTTAGATTTTTATTAGTTTTCCGCTTCCGGTTATCTCACTTTTTATGGAATCCGGTTCACCGGTAAAGAAGATGTTGCCTGAATGCTGAATGTTTGCTTCGAGTAAATTCGTGGTGCTTACGTAAGTGTCATTGGTGCCTTTGTTGGTGATGAAGGTGTTATTGCTGTACAAGGACTTGCAGTTAATGATGCCGTAGCCGGAATGGTAGTTGTATTGTACAACGGCTATGCCTTTTGCAGTTATATCCATCGGTCCATTGTGAATGGCGAATGTTGATATATAACTATTAAGAAGTACTTCTGCTTTACCCATACAGTTGTAGGCATCAAGACGGAAGTTCTCCGTATGAAGTGTGTCTTCAAAAAATACGTCTCCGGTGGCATCTTCCATATAAAGGGTGGATATGGTGTCAGTCCAAATTTCCACCGTTAGCCTGTGCTTAAAATTTCTCACCCAGTTACAACGATTGGTGTTTTTGATTCTCAGGATGCCGTTTTCAATTTTCGTTTCAACTCCTTCCGTGAGATTATCTCCTCCATGCACCTGAAGTCTTTTCACTCCGCGGTTGAAATGAAGAATAACGTCTATGTTGGAGGTGAGATAAATACCATGGAATCTTCCCGGGATTCGTTCTTCTGTGGTCATTTTTCCGGTTCCATGAAAACAATCTCCAATGTCACTGCATCCGGTGATGGCCAGTGAAATCAAAATGACGATGATTATAAGATGCTTCATGTCAGAATTTATAGCCAATTGTCCATTCTGTATAGTCTGCTCTGCCGAAGTGCGTTTTTAAATGCATCCCTGCAAAGAAGTGTTTGTGGAACTGATATCTTAAAGCTAGTCTGCTGTATATATTGCCGTCTGATTTTTCATTATTGTGTAGATATCCTCCTGTTTGTAGCAATAGGTCAAATGCTGATATTCTTAATCCGGCTGAACCGTAAATCCCGATTCTCAAGGCATCTTCCATATAATTGTTCGCTTTTCCTTCTTCTTTTAATTCTGCCGGAAGTGATGTGTCATAGATAAAATCTATACCACCTCCTAGTAATCCTTTATTACCGGTTGTGATTTGATAGAATCCGTTTAATACCTGTACGAAGTATTTATCGCCGCCGGGTGGGTATTTCTCGTTAAAACCTACGGCATAGTATATGCCGGTTTCCTGCTTTCGTGGTGATTCGGGTTTGTTTTTTCTTACTACGCTTTCCGGTGCTCCATTGTAATGAATTATTCCTATATTGATCGTTGGGATGTTTAAACCGAGGTTGGGCATTTGGGCGGCTCCGTTACTGATGTGAAAAAAATCGATTCCTGTGATAATTTGCGTTTTTTTACTGCTGAAGATTCTGGCCTGTAGTCCGAACATGACGGCTGCGTTGATATGCGAACTGATCGTGAGGTTTTTATAGTTGTCTTCTTCATCGAATGTTTTTGTCATGAGCCCTAAACCAAACCCTATTCTTGCCTGCAATGCGAAGGGCTTTTGTTTCAACAGCGGCAATTGAAGCTCAGGATAGATGCAATGTGCAAACCCTAGTTGTTCCGGATTTCCAAAGTTGATGTAGCGATAACTGATGGCCAGTGTGGGGAAACTATAGAGCGATTGCCAGTCAGTTG
>JBIIHN010000303.1:0-3314 GCA_044235745.1 Bacteroidia bacterium | reverse complement strand
TCATGGCCGGCGCGACCGTTATCGAGTCGCCGGTATGGATGCCCATCGGATCAAAATTTTCGATAGAACAGATGATGATCACATTTCCTCTTGCATCCCGCAATAACTCCAGCTCAAACTCTTTCCAACCGAGAATACTCTGTTCAATCAACACCTCATGCACCGGACTGGCATGCAGTCCATGATTCAGAGCAGCATCAAATTCTTCCTTGGTATCTACAAATCCTCCACCTGTACCGCCCAATGTAAACGAAGGGCGAATAACCAGCGGAAAACCTATCTCCTGTGCAATCTCCTTTCCTTCCAGAAATGAAGTTGCTGTTCTGCCTTTACAAACATTTGCTCCCAGCTCCAGCATTCTCAACCGGAAGCGCTCCCGGTCTTCGGTGGTCTTGATCGCATCAATATCAACACCGATGATCTTCACCCCAAACTTATCCCATAAGCCGGCCTTCTGACAATCAATACATAGATTAAGCGCTGTTTGACCTCCCATGGTTGGCAGCACAGCATCTATTTTATGTTTGGAAAGAATTTCCGCAATTGATTTCCGGTTCAGCGGCTTCAGGTACACATGATCGGCGGTCACCTTATCGGTCATGATGGTGGCCGGATTGGAATTAATCAAAACAACCTCAATACCCTCCTCCTTCAGTGAACGGGAAGCCTGGCTGCCGGAATAATCAAATTCGCAGGCCTGACCGATGACGATTGGGCCGCTTCCGATGATAAGTACCGTTTTGATGGAGGTGTCTTTAGGCATGTTGAATGGAATTTATGTTAGGAGGATTGAATTCGGGACGGCTGGTGCGGAAAAGATGAAAAAATAAATGACCCTGACTGAACTGAAAGTGATGAAAACGCTGAGAGTCGATCACGTAAGGGAGACATTTTACCTGCAAATTTACTCAAACGGCAACCTCTGCTTGCCAAATGTTAATAATTTAAAATCTCTGACGGGTAATGTAGTTTTGCATTATGACGGGGCAGCCTCATTATCAGTTTTTAAGTTCGCAGGATTACACCCTGCCCTACCTTGAATTCGGTTCCGGTCCCGAACTCCTGTTAGCATTTCATGGTTTCGGGAGGAGCAGCAGCGACTTTCTTCCCTTTGAAAAAACCTTGGGTGAAAAATATACGATCATCGCCTTCGACTTCTTTTATCACGGACCACACGGTATCTCCAGCACCCGGCGACTACCTCCACTCAACGGAGCGCAGTTGGCACGCATGATTGAAAAGTTGCTGTGGGAGAAGAAAAAAGTTCGCTGCTCGATGTTGGGATATAGTCAAGGCGGTCGGCTCGTTTTGGGGCAGATTCATCATCTCCCTCACCGTATCCATGAACTGATTATCGTCGCACCGGACGGACTCCGCAAAAACCGGGTGCGTGATTTCATTGGACGCTCCTGGGTCGGAAGAATCCTTGGCCTCACATTGGTAAATTTTCCCGGTTTAATTCAGTCTTTCATCTGGATCTTAAACAAAACGGGACGGATCAACACTAAACAGGCAAACTTTTACCGGCATCAGACCCGGGAAAAGGACAATCGATATCGCATTTACCATACCTGGATTCTGATGGCCAGATACAACATCCATCGCGACCTGATTTTCCATTATTTATCCAAACGCCCCATTAGCCTCGACCTCGTTATGGGAAAATACGATGCGATCATTCCGATAGCATGGGCGCGGAAATTTGTAAAAAACATGAAAGGAGATGTGCAATTGCATGCATTGGAATGCGGACATGATGTACTGCAACTGGTAGATGAACTGAGTGGAATTATCCTCAGGAAAAAAGCACATTCATAAGCCGGTAAAAAAACTGATCCAAACAAAAAGGCACCCTGGATGGATGCCTTGAAGAAATATTTTTCAGGAGAGAATTATTTTCTCCAGCTGCGTTCGTCAGAAACCGTCAGCTTCTTACGTCCTTTCTTTCTGCGCGCTGCTAAAACCCTGCGACCGTTGGCGGTTGCCATTCTTTTACGGAAACCATGCTTGTTTCTGCGCTTACGTAACGAGGGTTGAAATGTCCTTTTCATGATGCTCTATTATTAACCTTGCCTGACGGCATGCAGGCGTTAAGGGAGCGCAAAGATAGAAAAAAACTTTTTCGGTCAAAAAGAAAAATAAAATCTTAGATAATTTGCCGGGCCAGATAAACAATCACTTTGGTTTCAAAAAACTCGTCCTTCCACCACTCCCTAAGTCGCTGTAATTCAACCTCTTTCTTAAATAAAGACAATTCCTCCTTCAAGTCTCCCCCTTTCAGCACCACCCAACCGTTGGGCAGACTTCCTTTTTGTCCCGGTTTTAATTGATTGCGCGTCCAGCGAACCAGATCATTCATAGGCGCAACAGCCCTGCTCACCACATAATCAAAGGAATCGGTCAATTCTTCCGCACGTCCTCTCACAACCCTAACGTTTTGCAAATCAAGCTCCTCCACCATATCCTTCACCGCTTTCATCTTTTTATCGATCGAATCGACCAGCGTAAAGGAAACTTCCGGGTAACAGATAGCCAACGGAATACCCGGGAATCCACCTCCTGTACCGAGATCCAGCACCCTAGCCCCATCGTCGAAGCGGATAAACCGTGTGATGGACAAAGAATGCAATACGTGTTTAATTTCAAAAGCCTCCGTATCCTTTCGGGAAATCAGGTTGATTTTCTCATTCCACTCCAGAAAGAGCTTTTTGAATTGATGCAGTTGGTTTTCTTTTTCAGGTGACAAGCCCGGAAGATAGTCGCGGTAAGAAAAAGAAAGCCCTATGTTTTCAGACATAGGGCAAAGTTAACGGAGTTCGTGAAGCTTAAGGCATAACGTACTCAGAGTTTTTCATGATCTGATACAGAAACTCGCGGGCGCGGAACAGCTGCGCTTTAACGGTGCCGAGGGGCAGATTCAGTTCTTCTGAAATTTCTTCGTAGGAAAGTTCCTGATAATAGCGCAGCTCAACGAGACGGCGATAACGTGGCTTTAACTTCTCCACCACATCTTTCATCATCATCACTTTCTGCTTCTTCATCATCACATCGTCAGGAGCCGGTCCATCTGATTTTACCTCGAGCGAAACATCCTGACCCTCTTCATTTTCGAAGCCACGATCAATCGAAAGCATCATTTTACGCTTCTTGCGGATAAAATCGATGCAGTTATTGGTCGCAATTTTAAACAACCAGGTGCTGAATGCATAATCGGGTGTGTACTGACGGATATTACGGAATGCTTTTCCAAATGCTTCAATAGTCAGATCCTCCGCATCATCACGGTTATTCACCATTTTAAGCAGCATATAATA
>JBIIHN010000302.1:0-3317 GCA_044235745.1 Bacteroidia bacterium | reverse complement strand
CGATCGTAAGCTCGCGAATAAACGTATTTTCCCTGCCATCGACCTCGTTGCCTCCAGCACCCGTCGCGACGACCTCTTATTGGATCGCGAGATGCTGCAGAAGATGTGGATCCTTCGTAACCACCTGGCCGATATGAATCCGATGGAAGCGATGGAATTCCTGCTTGACAGAATGAGAGGAACTAAATCGAATGAGGAATTTCTTGTGTCGATGAATTCGTAAATATATGTCCAGCCCGAGGTTTAAACCCCGGGCTGGACATATATTTATTGCGCCAACATCTTCCCAAAAGCATTCAGATCTATCCCATCAAAATTTCCTGAGCTCATCAGCAGAAGGACATCCTTTTTATACTCCTGATTTTCGAGGAACGATTGTACGTCAGCCGATGCATTCATGACGATAAGATCATCACGGCCGAAGGCTTTCTTCACCTGATCGGTGGATATAGCTTCGAGTTTTTTATGCACGATGGTGTGGGGATTAAAATACACTACCGCGACATCCGCCAGTTTCATGGCATCTTTATATTCGTCCAGAAATGCTGCATTCAGGCTCGAAAAAGTATGCAACTCCATGCAGGCTATTAATCTTCGACCGGAGAATTGTGTCTTCACGGCGTCGGTCGTTGCTTTCAGCTTCGAGGGTGAATGCGCGAAATCTTTAAACACAATCAGTTGATCTGATTTTGCAATCAACTCCAATCTTCGCGCGGCACCTTTAAATGATGCAATCGCCTCGTAAAATCGCTGGTCGTTTATACCCGCCTCGTTACACATCATCCGCGCACCTTCCAGATTCATCAGATTATGCGTGCCAAAAATCTGCAAGGGCACATCTCCGTAGGCGGTCTCCAGAATGGTAAGGCCGTCGTCAATCCTATGCTTTGGGACTCCATACGGCAACTTCGACTTCACCGGAGCTGCCACTTCACAAACGGCACGCACTTCAGTATCTTCGTTGCAGTAAATCAATCGACCATTTTCCGGAATACCGTTCACGTATATCCGAAATTGCTCCACGTAATTATCGAACGTAGGGAATACATTGATATGATCCCAGGCAATACCGCTCAATAAAGCGACATCCGCTTTATACAGATGAAACTTTGGGCGACGATCAATGGGAGAAGAAAGATACTCGTCACCTTCCAGAATAATCACGGGCGCAGACGCTGAAAGCCGCACCATCCGCTCGAATCCTTCAAGCTGCGAGCCCACCATATAATCAAAATCCACACGATGAAAATTCAGTACGTGCAGGATCATGGCTGTGATACTCGTCTTGCCATGACTACCTCCAACCACAAAACGACGTTTATCTTTTGATTGCTCATAGAGATACTCCGGATAAGAAAATACGGCCACGCCGAGTTCCTTTGCACGTAACAACTCCGGATTATCCGCTCTGGCATGCATTCCCAGAATCACCGCCTCGAGCCCGGCATGAATCTTATCCGGAAACCAACCCATCTCCGCCGGCAATAGTCCCGCTTTCTCCAGACGGCTTCTCGAAGGCTCGTTAATTTCATCATCCGAACCCGTCACTGTATAGCCTTTATGCTGCAAGGCCAGCGCAAGATTATGCATCGCCGCACCGCCAATCGCGATAAAATGAACATTCATCATAAAACAAAAATATTGATTTACAGAACATAAAATAACCGTCCTACAGGTAGCTAAAAAGAACTCTATTAACATTTGGTTTGACTTTCACCGGAAGGAACACGGATAAAGCGGATCGGGCAGATCTGCGCGGATATAATCCTGTTAAGAAATCAGCGCCCCGCAATTGAAACGCATTAGATGAATACCAACTTGCCAACTTGCCAATTTCCCAACTTGCCAACTTGCCAATTTGCTAATTTGCTAATTCCCTACTTTTGCAAAAACCACATCCCTATGCAGCTACACTCAATCGATACCGGCTTCTTTAAACTCGACGGAGGCGCTATGTTTGGCGTTGTCCCCAAAACAATGTGGAATAAACTGAATCCGGCGGATGAAAACAACATGTGTACCTGGGCCATGCGCTGTCTCTTGATTGAAGATGGCAACCGTTTGATTCTGGTCGATAATGGCATCGGAAACAAACAGGATGAAAAATTCTTCGGCCACTATTATCTCCACGGCGATGCCACACTCGAAAAATCTCTAAAAGCGTTAGGGTTCGGCTTCGACGATATTACGGATGTCTTTTTAACGCATCTTCACTTCGATCATTGCGGTGGCAGTATTGTACGCACCACCGATGGCAAACTGATACCTGCTTTTAAAAATGCGACCTTTTGGAGCAATGAAAATCATTGGAAGTGGGCTACACAACCCAATGCGCGGGAGAAAGCGAGTTTCTTAAAAGAAAATATCCTTCCGATTCAGGAGAGCGGACAACTGAAATTTACAACGGATGGCGATGAATTGTTTCCCGGTGTGAAAATTAAATACATGAACGGCCATACCGATGGAATGATGCTGCCACATATCTCCTACAAGGGTAAAACAATCGTCTTTATGGCTGACCTACTACCATCTGCTGCGCACATTCCGGTACCGTATGTGATGGCGTATGATACCCGTCCGCTGCTGACGTTGGAAGAGAAAGCTGCATTTATTCATGAAGCGCAGGCAAACGATTATATTCTCTTCTTTGAACATGACCCTGTGCATGAATGCTGCTCATTGCAAATGACTGATAGAGGTGTTCGCCCTAAAGACTATTTTAAACTGTCTGAATTATCCTGATCAGCGTTATCAGGTTCAACCAAACGAGCATCCGCAGAAAAATTTTAAAATTTCTGGTTCGCAACCAGGCTTCTCCCTCAATCACGAGCACAAACAACAGAATTGCTGCCGGCAGATCGACGATCCACTGACTGACCGCGAATGGCCAGTCTTTCATCTCCATCACAATTCCATTCGACAACTTCAGGAGCCAGGTGTTCAGCCACGATAATGCACCACTGATCACCGGCAATGGGGTGAAGCATAATTGCAGCAATAAGGTGTAGATACAGGCAGTAGTCAATGGAACGACGACCAGATTCGCCAGGATGAAATAGTTCGGGAACTGTCCAAAGTAAAACAACGAAACCGGTAATGTAGTGATTTGGGCTGCGAGCGATACACTCGTTAGCTCCCAGGCTTTATATACGATTACATTCTTCGGTATCCACCACCGGAGAATGGGGCCTTGCAGCCAGATGATACCCAACACAGCAAAGAAGGATAATTGCAAACCCGGTTCAAAAAGAGAAAATGGGTTCGTCATCAGAATCAGAAACAGGGAAGCTCCCAATGCACCAAACCCCTGATTCTTC
>JBIIHN010000301.1:0-3320 GCA_044235745.1 Bacteroidia bacterium | reverse complement strand
CTCCTTTAAACTAGCCGGCAACAGCACTGCACGCAGCGAAATAAAGAATTCAAGTTTACGTATCATGGTTAAATACACAGTAGAACACGCAGGTGACAAACGTGAAAAAACTACTGAACAGATTAAGTATCTGGATGCTGAACGCAAGTTCAAAACATCGGAATCTTTTAGCCTGAAAGCCAATAAATATGATGTGCGAGTTGTAAAGATATCCTTTAGCGGGATGTTGAGTCAATAAATAATTATCAGTGAAAAAAGAACCACCTTCGGGTGGTTTTTTTATGCCCGGTAGGAATCCAGGCCAACCATCAACACCTCATCCAATGATGTAGAAATTGACGCACTGTAACTGTCGCGGATAATATTGCCATTGGCATTTACTTTCAACCAATCGCCATTCGAAAGATCGTACAAGAAAGCCTCTTCAATCTTATATTTCTGAAGCTGTGAAACAACACCTTGAATCAATGTTTTTGTAATCATTTCACCGGTAAAATGAATCAACATGACGCATCTGTAAAGTTTGTGTTTATCATACACCACTAAATCCGCCTGTTGTGATGCCGGGTCATTCAGATCAAGATGTCCATCCATGACAGGCTCAAAATGCTTTCGATCCAACACTTTGGAAAGACGATACATACAGACCGAAGCGAAAAATTTACTTGTCGGTGCATCCGGATTCTGCCAGATTGTAATTAATTCTGCCATAAGTACCTTTTTCCCAAAGTTAATTGGCGGATTGTCTTCAAATCCGAGATTCAGAAATTTAATAATAATTTAAAGTTGAAAACAGCCTCACCCCACTAAAATCCCCACAACAAAATGAAATACAGTGTTTTAAAAAAATAAAATACGACTTCAGACAAATAAATTACTCAAACCGCGTAGTTATGAACAATAGATGTGAATTATTTTGGGTGAACAGACAATATTCTTAGGCGAAAATATGTTTAAATTTGACAAACGAAAATTCGGACAAATACTAACCCATGAAAAAACTGTTCATCCTATTCGGACTTACCGCATTTATTGCGAGTTGTGGTCCTGACTACAAATTAGAAGTGGAACGCATGATGCGCGAACGCGATAGTCTGATGGCTCAATATGATGCGAAGGATTCCATCATCAATGGCTATATGCAGGATATCGCTGAAATTCAAACCAGCATCGAAGGTTTGACCCAGCAAGAAGAAATGTTGAACCGTGAAGGTGCATCAAATCCGGAAGTTTCTCAGGATGCGAAGGCAAAAATCATGGGTAACATTGATGCTATCCGTCAATTGATCGATGCCAACAAAAAGAAGCTTTCAGAATTACAGGCTCGTGTTCGTAAATCGAATGTAAAAGTAACTGAGCTTGAAAAAATGATTGCTTCATTGAATACGCAGTTGGCTCAACGCGATTCAAGTATCAATGCGCTGAATGAAAATGTGATGGCCTTGAATGGTACCATCACTACTTTAAAAACAGAAATGGATACTATGCGTGCTGATGTGGCCAGAAAGTCAACCGAAATTTCCGATAAAACCACTCGCCTGCATACCGCATTTTATACTGTTGGAACTTACAAAACACTTCGTGATAAAAAGGTGATTTCCAAGCAAGGTGGTTTTCTGGGTATAGGTAAACAAAAAACAATGGTGCCTGACTTCAACCAGGAAGCATTTACCCGTATTGATTATACCAATATCAAGACGATTGAGTTAAACTCCAAAGCGGCTAAATTGGTCAGCACTCACCCTTCCGGCACTTACAATCTACGTAAAGAGAACGAAAAAATCACTGCACTGGAAATCACAGATCCTGAGAAATTCTGGCAGGCATCCAAATATCTCGTAGTAGTAACCGAGTAATAAATTTGCAGATTAAAAAGAAAAGGTGTTTCGATGACGAGACACCTTTTCTTTTTAAAACCGTTTTCAAAATCTATTTCTTATTTTCACAAGATGCGCTTACTCTACAAATTCTTCTTCAGTACAATTGCAGGATGGAAAATTGAAGGTGATGTTCCCCGTAACCTCAATAAATATATTATCGCTGTTGCACCTCATACCTCTAACTGGGATTTCCTGATTGGCCTTGCAGTTCGGAGTATCAAAGGATTTAAGTCCAACTTTCTTGGCAAAAAGGAACTTTTCCGCGCTCCGTATGGTTGGATATTCAGGAAATTAGGAGGCTACCCGGTGGATAGAAGTAAACAAACAAACATGGTTGATCAGGTCGCAGATATCATCCGCAAGGAAGATCATTTTGTAGTGGCTATTGCACCTGAAGGCACACGTAAAAATGTGACACGATGGAAAACAGGCTTCTATCACATGGCTTATAAGGGAGGAATACCGATTGTATTTGCTTCATTCGACTACCCATCCAAAAAAGTCATGTTTAGCTCCCCTTTCTATCCTTCGGGTGATTTTGCAAAAGATGCACATTTCATGGAAGATTTCTTTAAAGGTAAAAGAGGGGTGAACCGGGAAATTGCCCCCATCCTCTAAAAATAAATAAACTGAATTTCAATATTTTACAAAATAACTGCGATTAGTTAAAACATAATATACTTACATTCGTTAATAATAGTAATACTATCAGCGAAAAGCGATAGTAACAGGTAGGTTAGGTTTTCAGGTTGAAGAGGTCTCTGGGAAGAGGCCTCTTCTTTTTTATATCCCCGCCAATAAAGGGTGTAATGCGGAACTTACATTGTCCTGAATTCGCTGAATGGCATTTTCCGGATTTCCTCTCTCGAACTCTGTTCCGGTAATCTTTTGGTAGAGTTCAATATACCTTTCACTTACCTCTTTTACAAAAGCGTCCGGAAAATCCGGAATTACTTGTCCTTCCAGCCCCTGAAAACCATTTGCAATAAGCCACTGCCTCAAAAACTCTTTACTGAGCTGACGTTGGGGCTCTCCGGCCGCCTGCCGCTCATGATAACCTTCCGCGTAAAAATATCTGGAACTATCCGGCGTGTGAATTTCATCAATGATGTAGATTTTGCCGTTTGCCCAGCCAAATTCATATTTCGTATCAACGAGTATCAATCCCTTTTGCGCCGCCATCTTACTCCCTCTTTCATATAAAGCGCGGGTGTATTTCTCTAGTTGAAGATATTCTTCTTCCGGCACAATGGCCTGCCGGATAATCTCCTCTCTGCTGATGTCCAGGTCGTGCCCATGGTCGCTCTTTGTAGTTGGCGTAATGATCGGCTCAGGAAACGGATCATTTTCACGCAATCCGTCCGGCATATGAACACCACAGATGATACGCTTACCCTGTGCATATTCTCTCCAGGCATGTCCGCTTAAATAGCCTCTTAT
>JBIIHN010000300.1:0-3324 GCA_044235745.1 Bacteroidia bacterium | reverse complement strand
CCATACCCACACACAGGATTCACATGAGTATCTTCTTCAGGCAGAGAACATATTTCACGACTTCACCTTTTACTGCGGCAATCTTCAAGAGCCTGTCAAAGACGTATCGCTGTACAGCCGACGTCCTCCTGGATATGGATTGTTTGTTCTGATCACTTCTTTCTTCCTTCATTGGACTTCACTCACGCTCATCATCCAGTCTTTTTTATCTGTTTTCAACTTATATCTGGGTTACAGGATCTTAAAAATCGTTCTTCCGGGATTCAGAAATATCTGGCTCTACCTTATTCCTGCATCGCTCATCCCTTCACAATTTGCATTGGGCGCGATGTACATGGCAGAAATCCCCTTTCAAACGACGATTCTTCTGAGTATCTGGTTCCTGAAACGCTATCAGCAGCCGGAGGGCAAAAACAACGACCTCCTGGCACTGCATTTCTGTCTGCTCCTATCTTATCTGATTAAACCGGCAGCCATTCTTCTCTGGTTATGCGTGGTTATCTATCAGTTGATTTTTGAAAAAGGCACACGATCCACACTGCGCCTGGCTGTAATTTCCGCTTTTCATTTGCTGATCATAGGTGGGATGATGGCACGAAACTACCACCTTACGGGCGTTGCTGAATTTTCAAGTATTGGGCATAAACTTCTCCTAAATTATAATATGCCTGCATTACTAAACGCAGCGTATGACGAAAAGACCTCATTAAACATATTAGAAACCTTACAGACAGAAATGTCGAAGGAACCATATCCCGTGCAAACAGCCATGTCCGATCAATTCATCCGTGAACAGATACAAGAACACTTTCCCGATTACCTGTTGGTGCATCTGAAAGGAATGATCAACTTTTTTACTGACGGCGGAAGATGGGAACTGGAGCTTATTTTTAACGATGATCGCGAACAAACCGGAAAAATATCATGGGCTCAATCAATCCGCTCACAGGATTTATCGGCTATTCGCAGCATCACTTCCAGCTGGCCGGTCTGGGTATTGCCATATTACCTGCTATCGGTCATCACAACGTTGATTTGTCTGACCGGATGTATTTTCTGGCTTTTCCAAAAATACTCATCACGCAGTACACGAATCTTATTCGCAGGAGTGCTCTTATACTTCGCCGTTTTAACCGGACCTTCGGCTTCCGCGAGATTCCGTATGCCGGTACACCTGATAACGGTAATCACAACGCTGATTGTTTTACAGGCTAAAAACCGAGACACGAAAATGCTCAGACAGGATTCCCGTTAATTTACCCGTACTATATTTGCAAACATGAAAATGAAGAACACTCCTTTGCACAAGGCCGGACTCTCCCTTTTAACGGCTGTACTGCTTTGGGGCGCATGGCCGGCCGCAGGAATTGCGCCATTACTGTTTATCGCACTCATTCCATTATTGGTGATGGAAGAAGCGGTTTACCGGCAACAGATGAACGGAGAAAAATCCCGGCTATTCCCTTACGTCTATCTCACCTTTTTGTTGTTCAACTTTTTCACCACCTGGTGGATACGTTATGCAAGTTTCGAAGGGATGATCGGCGCAGTACTGGCCAATGCCTTGCTGATGACATTAGTATACCAGTTTTTCCACTTCACAAGAAAGCAACTTGGTAACGTTATCGGCTATACGTCATTAGTCGTTTACTGGATGGGGTTTGAATATTTTCACATGGACTGGGACCTCACCTGGCCATGGCTAAATCTCGGCAATGGCTTTGCCGGCTGGGCTAACATGGTACAATGGTACGAATACACCGGTACACAAGGCGGAACATTGTGGATCTGGTGTGTAAACATTCTCCTCTTTCATCTCATACACACCGCTTCCGGCAGAAAAAAAATGGCAACGGGATTACTATTACTGATCACACTGCCTCTCCTGACTTCGTGGGTAATCCTCCGGAACTATCAGGAATCATCGCATCCGGTTGAGGTAGTAGTTGTACAGCCCAATATTGACCCTTACAACGAAAAATTCAACGGCACCAGTGATGCACAGCTGGAGAAAATGCTGAAGCTGGCATCATCTGCTGTCTCCTCTTCCACGCGACTGGTGGTATGTCCGGAAACAGCGCTGCCGGACGGAATCTGGGATGAAGAGCTCAGTTATCATCCACAGATTAACCGTATAAAAGCTTTTCTGCTGGATCATCCTCAAATACGTTTTCTCACAGGGCTATCTTATTATAAGTTGTACAAATCCGGTGAAACATTAAGTGAAACGGCCCGTACATTTCGAAACAGCCCGGGATATTTCGATGCCTATAATGCCGGATTACAGCTGGACACCAGTCAAATCATACAGCTTCACTATAAATCCAAACTCGTACCGGGGGTTGAAAAGATGCCTTTTCCGGTCATCTTCGGATATCTGGAAAATTATGCGATCGACCTTGGCGGCACCACCGGAAGTCTGGGCGTTAGTGATCATCCTGCAGTATTTACCGGTGACAGCATTTATGCAGCTCCTGTCATCTGTTACGAATCGGTGTATGGAGATTATGTTGGTGAATATGTCCGCAGTGGAGCCAATCTGATTTGCATAATGACCAATGACGGGTGGTGGAATGACACCCCCGGGTACCGGCAACATTGCCAATATGCACGACTACGTGCCATCGAACACCGCCGGAGTATCGCACGGTCTGCCAATACAGGCACTTCCTGCTTTATAGATCAAACGGGGACCATCACACAGGCAACCGGCTGGTGGGTTCCCGCGGTTATAAAAACGACCCTCAACCTGAACAATGAACTGACGTTTTACAGCCGTCATGGAGATCTGCTTGGGAAAAGCACCTTATATATTTCCGGCTTCCTTATGGGAATCACCATCTTAAGCGGAATTACAGGCCGAAGAAAGGAATCCCGGTAAACATCTGCTGTTTAGCCCTACTTTTGCGGCTCCAAAACTTCATATAGTCATGTCAACCTACGATGCAATTGTAATCGGATCCGGCCCCGGTGGTTATGTAGCCGCCATCCGCCTTGCACAGCTGGGTAAAAAAACAGCATTGATTGAACGCTATAATTCTCTGGGCGGAACCTGCCTCAATGTAGGATGTATTCCCTCCAAAGCACTGCTGGACTCCTCCGAGCATTACCATCAGGCAAGTCATAATTTCAAAGCACATGGAATTCATATCGACGGACTCTCGCTCGATTTTGAACGCATGATAAACCGGAAAAACGAAGTGGTTTCGCAAACCGTGGACGGAATTCGTTTCCTGATGAAAAAAAACAAAATCGACCTTTATCACGGACATGGCAGTTTTTCGGATGCACATACCGTTATTGTTACTGACTACATCGGCAAAA
>JBIIHN010000299.1:0-3325 GCA_044235745.1 Bacteroidia bacterium | reverse complement strand
ATGACACGTTGTTTACCCGTCCGGGTTGGCAATATTGGGATGGTGATGGCTATTGTGTAAAGCTCATCGCCACTTCACAGGTAATCATCTACACTGATAGCTGCACAGGTCCCCTTACGTCCATTACTATCGTGGATTCAACCGGTGGTCCAGGCGGATTGGGTACCATCATACCAGGTGCCTTCGCTGCTGCCGCTTGTCCGAACACGTTGAGTTTCACAGCACCTTATACCGGTATGTACTACATCGTTTATGATACCGACGGAGATTGTGCAACTGCCGGAAATACTGCCGTAGGTTACTCTGCCATTAAACTGGTGAATGCTTCAAGTATCACTAATTGCAATCCGATCCCCGCACCTGTAAATGATACTATCTGCGGTGCTATTGCCGTAACACTGGGTACAACATACAGTGGCAACTCAGCCCTTGCTGAAGCTACAGATCCCCGTGATGCGGATGTAGCTGCTTCCGGAATTACCTGCTCAGCTCCGAATAACACCATGTGGTATTCGTTCACTCCTGCAGCTACAGGTGACTATGAACTCTCCTCTAACTCACCGGCAACCGGCGGTGCCAGTCTCTGGTTCGCAGTATTCGAGGCCGCTAACTGCACAGCTCCACTCACCTACATTGATTGCCTTACAGGAGCTGACCCCGGAATACCTTTTTCTGATACCGTTGCATTAAATGCAGGAACAAATTACTACATCATGGTGGACGGATTCAGCGGATCAACAGGACAGTTTGAATTCTTCCTGACTGCTCTTTCTGTTGGTATCAATGAAATCAACAGCGGCGACCTGAATGTATTCCCGAATCCATTCCGTGACGAAATCACCATCAACAACAAATCAAACGTAAAAGACTTCAATGTTGAAATCGTGAACGTGATGGGTCAGGTGGTTTATTCTTCCCGCATCGAAAATCTGGTAAATCAGGTGATCGACACTAAAGATTTTGCGAACGGAATTTACATGGTACGTTTCCAGAATGAAAACGGCACTATTACCAAAAAGCTGATCAAGCAGTAATTTATCAGAAAACTAAAGAAAAGAGCCGGTCAAAACTGACCGGCTCTTTTAGTTTATTGAAGTTCTTGTTAAAGCTTCACAAAAGGTTTGGTGGCAATTCCATTTTCGGAAACAACTTTTACCAGATAGGTTCCCGCAGGAAGAGTGCTTACAGAGAGCGGAATCCTATAGCTTCCTTCCTTCATTTCATGATCACCCTGTATTTCCATCACGCTGCGGCCGGAAAGATCAGCAATTTGCAGACTTAAACTTCCTTCCGGCAAATCCGTCACCTGAATGGTTAACTGATCATAAACCGGATTAGGATGCAATTGCATGGACATAGGGACAGATGCCTGTTTAGCAACCATTCCCGGCGTAAGGGATTTGGTATCCAGCACCAACACTCCATCTGTATAATCAGCCACCGGACGTGCCACATTGGAACAACTGCCGATACTTGCCGTCACCACTGTACCATTCATCGCTTCAAAGCCCGGATTAAACTGTACAAAACCACCCGCCTGCATCTCCAGCGTTTGTCCATAGCCGCTATTGAACACCTGACTGCTGACAATTGAATTCGATGCCTGAAGAACGCTGTTTCCGGGGAGCGAAGCGAAATTACCGGTGCTCTCATCGGCCGGACAAGCACCGGCAAGAGAACTCGACCAAAGCCCCCTTCCATAAGTCGTAGCATACAACAATCCTTGACCCGGATTAATATCCAGATCTGTCACAATCACTGCAGGCATTCCGTTCGTAAACGGCATAAAATCAGGAAGCGTATTATTGGTGTAGTACACTCCGATATCAGTACCTGCGTACACACCACCATTGGTTCCATTCTGATACATCAGACAATTAACCGGCACATCCGGAATACCAACACCCCAATTGGTCCAGTTTGTTCCACCATTCGAGGTATAATACACTTTGTAAGCAGCCTCGAACCCGGAGAAACTCACCCATGCTTCCAGTGGATTAACGGGGTTCACCGCGATATCAGTGATAAGGATACCGGGATAAGCGGTAAAAATCGAAGCCAGGTTACCCGTTACATCTGACCATACATTCGTAGCCGTTTCACGATACACTTTCGTCTCCTTACTCACCCACTTGAAGCCAGTACCCATCTGTATACCGGTAATGAATCCTCCATCTGTGCAGTTAAATCCCGGATATAATGACCAGCTATCTGCAGCATTGGTTGACCTCCATAAGCAACGCAGCCCATGATAGATAGTATTATTATTGGAAGGATCGATGACAATCGGCCGGTCGGGAGAAACCCCATTCAGGCTATAGGTTACATCCGCACAACCGCAGGTTGTAACAGGGGGCGTTTTATCACAGGGAGTCGGCCAACAGCTTTTATATAAACGGGCATTCCCGTTAAAGTAATATGTATTGTCGTTCGTAAAGTCAACTACTGCATCGCCACCGTCACCAAAATAAACGATCTCATTATTGGCATCACCATCGTAACGATGCTGGCCGTTATCCTGGGATCCGAGATAATTCGCCTCGTAATTCCCAAACAGATTAGCATCCCGATCGAGTCCTATACCATAATATTGCGTTATGGCGAGGCCGTTATACTCCTGCGTCCATTTAGAAGTAGGGTTAGAAGGTGTATATTTATATACTCCGGCATCATTACCCACCCACATTGTTCCGGCACCGTCGTATTCATACGCATGCTGATCCGCATGCATATTATCATTTCCAGCCTGATAATAACTGCTTTCTCTGTTAAACGACACACCTCCATTGGTACTGCGATAGGTATCAATACCGCCAATAAACACCTCATTCGCATTGGATGGATTAACGGCCATAGCGAAATCATACGTTGCCTGAGAGTATGAATTCGTTCCATCTTTAAACACATCAGCGGTAGTGGCCGACGATGAAACAGGCCCGGTTCCCCATGTACCGAAGGCGCCGGAAGTATTAGATTTCCATATGCCCACAAAACCAGGCAATGCGTTTTTCCCTGCAGCAAAATAAACCACTGAGGGATTAGCCGGTGTCACCGCCACCGCACACCGCTGAGCACCCATTCCGGTTAAACCGGGAATGGTAATTTGTGTCCAGGTTGTTCCTGTATTCGTCGACAGCCAGAACCCATCAGTCGAAGCGGCGTACATAGTAGAAGGTTGTCCCGGTTTAAATTCCACATCCATAAAAAAACCGGCTTGCGCATTGCTCCAGGTTTCTCCGCCATCCGACGACTTAAGCATCCCAATCGTAGAAGCCACTACCAGGATAGCCGGGGCAGCAGGATGACGGACCATTTTATAACCACG
>JBIIHN010000298.1:0-3327 GCA_044235745.1 Bacteroidia bacterium | reverse complement strand
TCGCACCCAAACTCAGCGAATCACCGGCAGGGAAGTTATTCCATGAAGTAGAAATCCCTTTGATTCCCGTGTTGGGAGCGATGGAACGCGAAGGCATCAAACTCGACATCGCGACCTTACAGGAGTTTAGCAAATTACTGGAAGGAGATATCCTCGCCATTGACAAAGAAATACAATCGCTGGCCGGTACACCCTTCAACGTATCTTCCCCAAAGCAGGTTGGTGATATTCTTTTCGAAGTACTGAAGATTGCGGAGAAACCGAAGAAGACAAAAACCGGACAATATGCCACGAGTGAAGATATTCTCAGTAAACTCAGCGGCAAGCATCCGATCGTGGATAAGATTCTCGATTATCGTGAAATCGTAAAACTGAAGAGCACTTACGTGGACGCCTTACCGCAAATGGTGAATCCAACAACGGGACGCATCCATACTACCTTCAATCAGGTCGTAGCGGTGACCGGCCGTCTCAGCAGCGACAATCCCAATCTGCAGAATATTCCGATCCGCACATCCAGAGGACGGGAGGTGCGTAAAGCCTTTGTAGCACGCAACGATCAGCATATCCTGCTCAGTGCCGATTACAGCCAGATTGAATTACGCATCATGGCGCATCTTTGTCAGGATCCGGGATTGTTGGATGCCTTTGGGAATAACGTAGATATTCACTCGGCCACCGCCGCGAAAGTATTTGGTGTATCACTGGACGATGTCAATAGTGATATGCGCCGCAAGGCCAAGATGGTAAACTTTGGCATCATCTATGGTATCAGCGCGTTCGGATTGGCGGAGCGATTAAACATCCCACGCAAAGAAGCCGCATCGATTATCGAAAACTACTTTATTCAATATCCGCTCATCAAGGATTACATGGACGGAGCGATTGAAAAAGCCCGCAAACTAGGTTATGTAGAAACGATTTTAGGGCGACGACGATATCTCCGTGATATTAACTCACAAAATCAAACCGTACGTGGTTTCGCGGAACGCAATGCCATTAACGCGCCGATACAAGGCTCAGCAGCCGACATGATCAAACTCGCGATGATCCGCATTCATGAAACACTCAACAATAAGAAGCTGCGCAGCAGAATGGTTTTACAGGTACATGATGAACTGGTGTTTGACGTACACAAAGACGAAGCTGAAGAAACAAAGGCACTTGTAAAAGAACTGATGGAAAACGCACTTCCGCTATCTGTTCCGGTATTGGTGGAAGCCGGCACGGGACATAACTGGCTGGAGGCGCATTAAGGGTTATAAAAGTTTGACTTGTTATAAATGTTAGTTTTGTTATTAGAGTTAGTGTTGTTAGTGTTACAAGTGTTATAGGTGTTGTAAGTGTTAGTATTGTTATTAGGGTTATAAGGGTTATAAGAGTTATCCGCCGAAGACGGAGAGTTATAAATGTTATAAAGGTTTTGTAAAATTCCCAGCTAGCGAAGTTTTGCGACGCCGCGTGACCGTTGCGTCGCTGCGTTTAAACCGACAAACGTAAAATTGTGTCAGAATTCCATTGTTTTGAATAGTATTTTTCCCTCTCACATGGCAATCCTGTAGTCTGTTATTACGAGAGGATATAGTTAAACTGCAACCTTTCCAAATTTCGTGCGTAGAAGTTTGCAGGTTAATCCCTCAAAACCATGAAAAAAATTCAACTCGTACTGAGTCTTTGTCTGGTCGCGGTGGCGGCACAGGCACAGCACGACAACCTCATCAACCTGAGCGCGGAATGGGTGCGTACCCCTGCCCGTAACGCGGCAACCGATGCCGGTGATATTGTTGTTTATAATCCGGCCGGACTTGTAAAACTGAATGATGGTTTCCATATCAATATCGGTAACCAGAGCCTGTTTCGTAAGCCTTCTCATACCTTCGATATGGGCATGGGTGCCGGCGAGCAGACCTACACACAGGATGGCAATGACTTATTCCTTCCCAACCTCTACATGAGTTATAAAAAGGATAAGTTCAGCCTCTTCACCGGTATGTTTATGGCCGGCGGTGGTGCTACAGCCAACTATCCTACCGGCAGTTTCAATACAGAACTGATCGGACTTCAAACGCTGATGGCAACACAAGGTGCTTACGGCGGCTATACCAACCAGTATATGAAAGCCTCCTCCTTTTATCTGACTACAACATTGGGTACCGCTTTCGCGGCCAATGATCGCATCTCCTTCGCCGTTGCCGGACGCTTCATCAATGCTACCAATAAGACTTCTGCCGGACTCACGCTGAATCAATCTCCTTTGAGTCTGCCGGATGAAACGCTGGAGTTAAAAACAACAGAAGAAGCGACAGGCTTTGGCGGTGTCTTCAGTATGATGGTACAGGCTAATCCTCGTACACGCTTTACCGTTAGATATGAAACCGCGGTAAAACTCGACTTTGAAACCAACCAGGAAAATGATGAGTTTGGCATCACGCAGGATGGCGCTAAATCACGTCGCGATCTGCCCTCTACGCTGGCCGTGGGAATGGCTGTTGCAGCGACTTCTAAAACTCAAATTTACGCCGACTTCAACTACTACATGCAAACCGGTGCCAACTGGGGAACTTCAACCATCGTGACGGATGAAGACAACTACAGCGAAATGGCGGGTAATGCCATCAGCCTGAATCTGGCGACGACCATCCAGACCGGAGAGAAATTCATGATCAGCATTGGTGGCGGATACACCGACTTCCAGTACGGAGATATGCCCGGCTATTTTACCAAGGCCGGTGCCTTTGAAACAGTGCCCAACGATAACTTCAATATCAATACAGGCTGCAGTTACCGCATCAACAATATGATCACTGCTACCTTTGGCTATATGCATACCTTCTACAAGGACGAAGATGTTAAAGCATTGCTGGCACAACCACTGGATGTAACAGTAAAAACAAAAAACAGTATCGATGCTATCGCGTTGGGTATCGACCTCAAATTCTGATCACAGAAAAGCCCATTATAAAAAAACCTGTCGTCGCCGGCAGGTTTTTTTTGTTTTATGCAAGGGGGAAATAACGTTCTTCGATAACCTTGAGATGATGGACGGGATGTCCGGCCATTATAAAACCAAGACCTGCCACAGATAATTTCTTATTCCAGCAAACACCGGTGCGATCCAGCATCTCCGGTGAAAAAGAACGAAAGAGCATTAACGAAGAAACACGCAGCGAAAGGAAATCCTCCACCAGCTCAGCAACCGGCCGCCGGTTTGCCTCCGCGGTTTGCGCAAAATAATTCTCATCATAAGAGGAGAGAACCGTCTGGTCGTTTCGGGCGAAGCGAAGCGCGCGATAAGCAAAAACCCACTCGGTATCGATGAGATGCTGC
>JBIIHN010000297.1:0-3328 GCA_044235745.1 Bacteroidia bacterium | reverse complement strand
ATCCTGGAAAATTCAGCCAAATGGGGATTCTGTATACTTTGAGAAACTTCGTTTATACATGAAAGACGATACCCTTTGTTATGAACCATGTATTCCCGGAGAGCATACAGATGGAATTGCGTTTAAACTTATTCGTTCATCGCCAGGTCAATGGTTGTTTTATCACCCCACCAATGAATTTCCAAGATTTATTCGCTACACCATAAAGGACAGTCATCATCTGGAAGCTGTCATCTATAACGATGAAAACGAATTGATCACTTTTAATTACGAACGTGTTTCAGATTGAAGATGGATACGTGAAAGGGTAAAATAAAGGTAGGGGCATCCCGCAAATCCTCGCTTTACAGGATGCTCCTCCCTTTATCTGATAGTTGCGTAGAGGGTTAGAGAAAGTGAGTGCAGTTTTATTACCGGACTCTTAACCTGCCATTATTGTACGATCGTAAATTCCACGCGTCGGTTTTGCTCTCTGCCTTCTGCTGTTTTATTGGTTGATACCGGCTTGGTCAAACCATATCCCTTATCAGTGATACGACTTGCCTCTACTCCTTTTGCGACCAGATAATCTTTAGCAGCTTTCGCCCGCTTTTTACTGAGGGAAAGATTCATCGCCGCGCCGCCCACATTATCCGTGTGTCCTTCTATCAACAGCTTAAACTCCGGCTTCTTCTTCATCAGATCAGCGAGTGCATCCAGAGAGGTAAACGATACGGGACGAATGATTGCCTTACCGGTTTCAAACTGAAGGTTTTTGAAAACGGTATTAATGATTTCCTGTTCTTCAGCTGTTAGATTAACCGGCGGAGGAAGCGCAGGTTGAACCGGAACGATCTTTTCCTCCAGAGGGCAACCGTTCAGTTCACGCAATCCAAACACCAAAGGACAACGGTCTAAATGGTCAGGAATGGAATCGTTATCGGTATCCGGACAACCGTAATAAAGCGCAAGCCCCGGCACGTCGGGACAGGTATCTCTCGGGTCAATGATTTTATCTCCGTCTCTGTCGGGGCACCCGTAAAACTCAGCGATACCCGGCAAGTCAGGACAACTATCGCGCATATCAATAATTTTATCTCCATCACGATCAGGACAACCATTAAACTCCGGCAATCCAGGAATATCCGGACAGGTATCACGGGCATCCTCTATGTTATCGCCATCCCTGTCGGGGCATCCTTCAAACTTTAATAGACCCGGAATATCTACACACCGATCCTTTTTATCGGAAACTTTATCCTGATCTCTGTCTGATTTTCGTCTCCAGGGAATACTATATTTAAAAGCCGCATAAATATCTGCGCCGTACAAATCATTCAGACCAAACAATGTTCCCATTTTATCTGTACCAATCCAGAATGCTCCCAGATAGAGCGCCATGCCCACACGAATGGAAGATGTCTGATAACTCACCAGTGAAACCGGTAACGCGGCTTCAAACCATAAGTTTTCATAGCGGGGAGTGATGCTGTAAATACTAGCCCTGTCGACGCCCGGAGATTTATTCTGAATACGCTGGATAATAGTACTGTTTACATAAAATCTATCGGATAAGCGAACATCTGCCTGAATGCTTAACGCACCCGGCAAACGCATCCGGAATTTACTATCGCGGGTAGAACGCAGCGGATCCCCATAAAATATTTCTGACATAGAATAATCGAAATCCAGGTTGCTGCTAAAATTATCCACATCCCAGTCTGGATAGAAAGCGCTGTCAGATTCCAGACGAAAAGTATTCGCATTACGGTTGTAGAGAATTGAACCCATGTCGAGAAGAGAAACGCCAATCCGCACATCATATTTATTCTGCTCCATATCCAGTTCGCGTTTCCCATCCATCTCGTAAGTGTAGTTCGAAGGATCCCGTCGCCATTCATAGGTAACACCCAGGTCCACTCCAAATCCTCTCCCCGTAATAAGGTCAGAAAAGCGATCTATATTGTCAAATGCATTATAGTTTACTCGACCATAATCTGCTGAGAAATTCTGAAAGACCATATCAGAATCGTTCAACACGTTAAAATCACCTTGCATATTACTCACATATCCGGCACTGATTCCCTGAAGATATTTTAAAGTAACTCCGGCTTTCACTGCATGCTGATCCGTTTCCTTCAGCATGGCAGCATAACTTAATCCGTACTCCAACCAGGCCATTGCATTAAATTCTATATCTGAAACGTCATACAATTTCCCCGTATTATCGAAATGCAGCTCAGAAAAATCAAACCCCTCATAGGCATACTTCGACGCTTCTGCGGTGAACCCGTTACAACTAATTGCAGTTCGCCCCTGCACGAAAACGGCTACACTATGCTTATTCGTAATGGGAAACATCACACCCGGCCCCATGATGGAAGAAGAAAAATAAAGGTTGTTCTTTGTTGCATCAAATTCATCCAGATAGGTTTGCTTTTCAACCTGACGCACGATATTCCCCAGCCCCAGAAAATCGAGTTTTGATTTGGGAATAAACAGATAATCATTCTCAAACGATACTCCTGCCGAGAACAAATTCACATCCCATTTTAAACGGCTGTCAACCATGGATGCAGGGTTCAGCCCGATGCCATGAATACCAGCAAAATTAGAATTACGAAGACCCAGCATTTCCTGAGCAAAAGTGTCAACACCCAGCAACAGAAAGACTGCCAACAATATTTTTTTGAAGTAAGTTTGGGGAAGCATGATTTTCAGATTTGAGGCTAAGCTAATCAAATACCTCAAACCAAAGGTTAAGTTTGTTTTCTTCCGTCCACAACACATCAACTGCGAATATTATCTTTGCTTTATGATTTATAAGGCCTGCATACTTTTAGGAAGCAATCTGGAGGACCGTTACGGGCTACTTCAAACCGCGGAACAATACATACAGGCCGGTATTGGTAAAATCGTTCGCACCAGCAGTACCTATGCTACAAAAGCATGGGGATTAAAGGAGCAGCCGGATTTCCTGAATAAAGTCATTCAGCTTGAAACCACTTTAGCACCTTTGGAGGTACTGGAGCGGTTATTAAGCATCGAAAATAAAATGGGAAGAACGCGGACTGAAAAATGGGGGCCCCGTTTAATTGATCTGGACCTTTTGTTTTATGATACTTTAGTTTATAAAGATGCCGAGTTGACCATTCCACATCCCGGAATTCCTTATCGTAAATTTACACTGGTACCGATGCTGGAGATTCTTCCGGAATTCATTCACCCTGTATTCGGTAAAACCATACGCGAGCTGGCAGAAAAGTGTGAAGATGAATCTGAAGTTACACGGATAATCCTGCCTGTCGATGAGTGAAAGGCTATTACCTTATTCCTATATTGTTATTGA
>JBIIHN010000296.1:0-3336 GCA_044235745.1 Bacteroidia bacterium | reverse complement strand
TGGATTCTGCAAAGCGGCTACTACCAATGTTGGACAAGGCACAACATTTAGCTGAAAATCCCGGCGGGTATAACCAACAGCTACACCGCCGCGGTACTCAATGGCAATTACCCCGATTACAAATTGACCAAGGGTCATCGGCATAGCCGTGAGTAATCCGGTTTGAGGATCGATGGCCATAGGCGGTGTTCCACCGACCATGTTATTTACAGAGTAGGGGGGATTCCAGTTAATGGTATTATAAGGTGGATTTAACGGAGGCTGAGGCATTGGATTGGAACTGGTTCCTCCATTATACGGTGTAATGAGCTGATAAGCGATACTATCTCCTTCGTAATCAAAAGCAGAGTGATCAAATACAAACGGGATACCTGCACAAACAAATGGCGGTGGCCAGTTATTGAAGACGGGATTACTGTTTTGTGAAAACTGTGCGGTACCGGCCATCCAGGCAACATAGGAAGCACCGGTAACATCCGGTGCGATAATATTGGCAATTGTTACATTCCGGCAACATCGCTGATACGTCATTATGTAGCCGCCGGGTGAAGGCGGAAGAATCACTGTATCGGTATAAACGGTACGTTCATAACAAACATCAGTAGGGGGAATAAAACAGGGTGAGTTAACCGTTGGAGGAACCGTATCAAGATCAATGAAACTGAACTGTTTTTCCCGAATAAAGACATTGGTCACAGCATTAAAAAATCCTACAGAGGCAGGATCATCGAATGGGGGCACTCCATTATAGCAATCACGATAAACCGTCAGGCTGATTTGATAAACATTGTTTCCCAGATAGCGATAGTTCAACTCACCCCCAACAATATGGGTAGCCTTGCTCTGGAACGGCAGATAGAGAAAAACCAGTAAGGTAATCACCCGATGAAATATACTGGGCAGATGGCTCATACCTCAATGTTATAGAAAAAAGGAGTCGGAATTCATCAGTATAGCGTAAAATATTTCAACGTTCGGTTGTGAGTTTAGCGGACATGAATACTCAGGACCTGCTCACCTTCCAGTGAGGCTTCCAGATGATCCCCCGGTTTTACCGGACCTACCCCTTCAGGAGTGCCGGTAAAAATCAGATCACCGATTTTGAGCGTATAGAAGGAGGATACAAATGAAATGATGCGGTCAACATGAAACAGCATGTTGGAAGTATGACCGTTCTGGCGGGGTTCCTTGTTGACTGTTAGCTGGAAATGCAGATCATGGATGGGCTTACCCAACATCGTTTTATCGATAAACTTTCCGACCGGTGCTGATCCATCGAACCCTTTTGCCAATTCCCAGGGCAAACCTTTTTCCTTTAGTTTGGATTGAAGATCTCTGGCGGTAAAGTCAATACCCAGAGTAATTTCAGTGTAATAGCGATGTGCGAATTTTTCACTGATATGTTTACCCACCTTGCAAATTCTAACCACCAGCTCGCATTCATAGTGAACATCTTTAGAGAAGGAGGGGTAGAAGAATGGCTGCTTTGCAGGAATCAATGCGGTTTCCGGTTTTAAAAAGATGACCGGCTCGTCTTCAACTTTATTATTTAACTCCTTGGCATGTGCAGCGTAGTTACGCCCGACGCAGATGATTTTCATGCATTAACTGAATTTATGGAAGGGGAGATCTTTGAAGAACTTTTTCTTCCGCAGGTAATAATCAATAATGATCGATCCATGATATGTTCCCCTTTCAGGATGAACTTTTACTTTCCTCTGCGCTCTGAATCGTGTAGTGAAATGAGTGATGGCGTAGCGATAAAAGGCAAAGTGCGCTTTAATGACTGCAAGTGTGTCTTTCCGGTCACCATCCCATAAAAATTTTATACCGGCCAGCCCGTCGAGCATTAGCCTTACCGGAATCAGCCAGAGCAGCCGATGCCCCGGCAGATTTTTAAACAGCATGATGAGGTTGTTTCGGAAATTGAAATACGTTTTTCGCGGATTGCTTTTTGGAAGAGTTCCTCCGCCGACGTGATAAACTGTACTATCAGGGATGACGTAGATGGATTGGCCACGTTGCTGAATTCTCCAGCAGAGGTCAATTTCCTCCATATGGGCAAAAAAGTATTCATCAAAGCCATTTGCACTATGAAAGGCCTCTGCACGGATAAACAGACAGGCTCCGGTGGCCCAGAATACCGGCACCGGTGTTTGATATTGTTCCCGGTCTTCTTCCAGTCTATCAAAAATTCTTCCCCTGCAAAAAGGATAGCCCAGGAAGTCAATGAAGCCGCCACATGCACCGGCATGTTCAAATAAATGCCGGTCGATTTGTGAGCGTATTTTAGGCTGGCAGGCTGCGACCTCAGGATGTTCGTCCATGAACTTTTTCATGGGTTCAATCCAGCCGGCTGTTACTTCAACATCTGAGTTCAGCAGGATATAGTAATCGGCTTTTACCTTTTTTAATGCTCTGTTATAACCTCCCGTAAATCCGTAGTTTTTATCCAGATGGATGATGTCGAGGTCAGGGTAGTTGGTTTTGAGGAAGCTAACCGAATCATCCGTTGAGGCATTATCAGCAATGATCACATTAGCCATCGGACGGCTGAAGGAAACAACAGACGGCAGGAATTTCTCTAAAAAACTCCGGCCGTTCCAGTTCAGAATCACAATGGCGATAGTCATCAGAATAAAACAGGGCGCACAGCGGCCCTGCAAAACTAACTTCTTTCTTGAATCGAAGGTGGCTTTTTATGGTCGGAAGTGCTTCTATCTAGGATTCTGGAATAAGTTTTCAAACTGGTTTCCATAGGTGCTCCTGGCTCTGTCTTTATCAACGTCATTAAAGGTTTCTGTACGGCGTTTCAGGATAACCATCCATTGTCCTTCAAAAATTTCTCCCCTTGCATCACTGTGCAGCAATCGAAAATCATTTCCTCCGATCTCCGGATTATAGAAAACGAATTTACGGTTACTTTGATTGCCAAGTGTATAATATTGCCAGATTTCGTATGGATAAGTGCTCGGTTCATTATATGCTTTGGAGATCTGATTGGGAGCTCCGTACCGGAGATATACACGCCCTCTCTCCGTCATGTATCCTTTCTTTTTTCCTGCGCTGAAGGATTCGTTTACTTTGTCAACCTCCTGTTTATAGTTTGTCCAGGCAAGTTGAGGGTTTTGTTTGTTTCTGCGTTGCCAGAAATCATAAAAAAACTGCTGCATCATCTTCAGGTCTGATATCTCCAGCTGATTCAGTGCAAACGTGTTTTCGTTTGGCGAACTGATTGGCCATACGCAGCGGATATATTCTTTCATGGAATCGCGGTCGGTAATGAGTGAAGCGAAGGTGTTGGAAACATCCAGTTGCTGATAGGAGATAACTCCA
>JBIIHN010000295.1:0-3339 GCA_044235745.1 Bacteroidia bacterium | reverse complement strand
GAGCGAGCGCGCTGAGATAGTTTTTTGATTCTTTATAGAAACGCATACCCCGCTCAGGAGCGTCGATGCCTTCCATCCGCACACGGTATTTATATTGCTGAGCGGTAATTACATCGTAGGTATCGCCATCGATGACGGCGACTATTTTTCCCTGCACCTCCTTTGAGGCGGCATTCAGGTCTGCGGCCCGGTACAGCAAGGCGCATAGCACAATGGCCCATAAAATGATTAGCCTGTTTCGCGTAAAGTAACGAAAGTGATTCATGTAATCAATTCGGTGTATCTGATGAGGAAGCTAAGATAATGGAAGTGCCATTATCCGTTATTATCGAGGATCGATCAAGATCAATCCTCTTCACACCGCCCCGCTTCCCCTTGATGCAAAATCTGTCGGCGAATGCTTTCCCGCCAACAGCCTCCAGCTTAAGTCTGATCCTGCTTATTTTTTCACTGATAGAATTATCGGATGAATCGCATAAATAACGAATATGTTTGTTGATCCTTACTTTTGAACGGGAACTCGCTATGCGTGCGTAGATAAATTCCATCCAGTCCTGATACAGCCCGATATCGGACAGATGAATGCCTTCTTCTACATGAAGGAAAAGAAAATAAACCACCTTCTCCAATGGGGTGAATGCGACCTTACGATTGTTGAGTGCCGGAAAGGCTATATCAAACGTCGGATTCGTAATTTTTAGCGCCCCCTTTTGCGGTAATGCTTCAAGTTTGCTACGTTGCAATAAATACAAACGATTGGTCTCGAGAAAATCTGTAAGCAGATTGAAAGAATCGTTCACGTTGATTTGAGACAACCGTTGATTGCAGCAACTGTAGCAAATATCATTCAATATCAGGTTCGTTGGCTCACCGTTATGGTTCTTTATTTCCGTATTCAGGCAGAAATTACTACCGGCATTATGCTTTCGGGTTTTTCCGGGAAGATCCTTCAGGTACACAAGATGAACCATAAATGCGCTCAGCCAATGAAACATACGATCATCTGTCATTATATCAGAAGGAGGAAATACACAATAACCGGTGCTGCTCGTCCGGTTCACTTGCTGATGAAAAAAGGGTCTCTCCCTTTGTGTCCTGCTGACCCAGATAAATGTAATTTCCGGATTCGTATATAATTCACCCGCAACCGAGGCTATGCCCTTTGTCGCAAAGTTTATCAAATCATCATGATGAATATTCTCCTGTAATGTATCATGGCTATCATCTCTGAAAATAGTTAATACCCGGTAACGACGGCGCTGTGCTGCATTAAACATATGCACAACACGATCAGCCACCTGCTGTCCGGCAGATGCATTTATGATCAAAGCGACGGAAGTTTCTGCGACAAAACTATTCATACCTAAAGTCGATGACAAAATTCTATTTAATTTTAACGCGTGCAGAAAACTGCAAGCTTGCACTTCTATGAAGCGGCGTAAGGTCTAACCATTGATTAGAACAACGGGGCTCCCGGGCGTTTCTTTAATCAGATAACCGCCAATTTTTTATTTATCCAGCAAACGTTTGACCATGACCTTTATCTGAGCCTTCAGAGGTTCACTTTCAAGTACAGTCACATCATCCGGGAATCCCAACACAAAATGTGCGATGGGTTTTAAGTCATATACAATAGCATCAAATTTAAAAAACCCCTTCTTTCTGTCTTTATGAATGAGTGGTATGGTCAGTGGATAATTTTCCTTCAGGAGTACACTTGCACGCATGGTCAGCAGCAAGCGCACTTTAAACGATTGCTTGCCTGAAAAACCAAACGGATCCAACTCCTTGAGCGTATGATTAACTGTAATTTTAAATTTTGAATTTGTAATGAACACCTGTGTGATCCGCTCAGTATTAAAAACCTTTACACAGTCGCTGGCAGGTTCATAGGCCAATACGCTGTGAAAATTTTTAGTGAAAGCGATGGGCTCAACTTTGCGGTCAGCGATTGTGTTTGAGTGTACACTATGATAACTTTTCAGCATTACAACGCGATGTTCCCTTATAGCTGTCTGAAGCTGATCAATGATAGCAGATAAGTGGGCAGACAGCAGATGGTCGCCGGCGTCCACATGTTCCTTTTCAACGGCAATTTTACGCATAAGGCTATCATGCAGTTTGGATTTTGTTGCCGTTGTTTGAAGCAGCTTAATGAGCAAGGCCCGCTCCTCGCTGGTGAAAGACGGCAACAACGTTTTATTGCTATCCTCAATGAATACCCTATTGAAGCGATCCCGTTTCACCGAAAATCCAACGGAGCCAAGTAACTCCAGATACCTGTAAACAGTGCGGTCGGTACTTTCAATAACATCACCGAGATATCGGATGTGCTTTGGAGGGTCCGCTTTTAATAACTGTATGAGTTTGAAAACACGATACAGTTTATGTTGATTATGCATAAGCAGGAAAATTCTTGAAATTTAGCGTAAATATCATCGCCGGGTTCTCGGAATGACCCAAGTTGTCGTAAAATAACGATTTTTGTCCGGCTTCTGATCACCTGATCTGCCTGTAAAAGGACGGATTCGGGTCAATAAACCAAAAATTGGGGGGGATGAACGCTGCAATTTTAATGAAGGATTGAGTGGATTTTATAAACCTGCACAGCCATTTATTTCAATTTTTATACGCCCGTACTTTTAAAGAGAGTCCTCTTTTTTGTCTTCACATCACAGCGTTTAGAGATACGGATCTTTTAGCCGGAGAAGTTGATCACCCCGCGGAAGTATGTTGAACCAATGGGATACTGAAGTTGCCATTGAATTTATTAAACAGAAAAAGCTATATTTTCCATCCCTCGTTGGCTTTGGCTGAACCCTGAACAGCATAGAAAAGCTACCTTTGCACGGATGTTTGAAAACAAGAATAATCGTACTGAATTGAGCCAACTGGGCGAGTTTGGCCTGATTGACCATATCAGCAAGAATGTAGTGTTGACAAATCCCGGCTCACTGAAAGGAATCGGGGATGATGCGGCGGTGATTGATAATGGTCCGGGACGCACGGTCATCACCACCGACATGCTGGTAGAAGGTGTTCACTTCGACCTCACCTTCACCCCTCTGAAGCATCTGGGATATAAAGCCGTGGTAGTGAATATCAGTGATATCTGCGCCATGAATGCCATTCCGAAGCAGATTGTTTGCGCACTGGCGATGTCGAACCGTTTTTCGCTGGAAGCGGTAGAAGAGCTCACTGCCGGTATGCTGCTGGCCTGCGAACGCTATGGAGTGGATCTGGTGGGCGGAGATACCTGTTCCTCGCCGCACGGTTTAACGATCAGCGTCACGGCCATCGGACATGCGCAACAGGAAGCATTGGTGTATCGCAATGGCG
>JBIIHN010000018.1:0-10916 GCA_044235745.1 Bacteroidia bacterium | reverse complement strand
AAGGTATGTTTGTAAAAAAACTACATGAGAAATTTCAGAAAACTAGTAATTTGGCAAAAAGCCGTAGAAGTAGCTGTTAATGTCTATGAAGCGGTTAAGGATTTTCAGGGAAGTGATTTGTACACTATAGGCAATCAAATGAAAAGAGCCTCAGTTTCTGTTCCGTCGAATATTGCTGAAGGATGCTCACGCAGATCAAGTGCAGATAAACGTAGATTCGTTGAAATTGCACTTGGTTCAGCTTACGAGCTGGAAACACAGTTGGAAATTGCGTCAAAGTGTTGTCTTTTATCTTCGGAAAAAGCAAATGAATTGATGAATGAGTTGAGCGAGTTACAGAGTCGAATTTATCGTTTTGAACAAACGGTTGCCGCAACTTCAACCGGTAGTCAATAGTGTGAAGGGCGAATTGCGACCTCTCATCTGCAGCTTGCAGCCTGTGGCTTGCATCCTTCGGCCATTCCCATAAGCCACCTCTAACCATAACTCCAACAAATGAAAAAGTTTCTACTCAATTTCAAAATGGTATTTAGCGACCTGATCGACTTTTTCTTCCCGCTATTATGTGCCGGCTGTGATGAACATCTGGTAAAAGGTGAAGATGGAATCTGCACCATTTGTTTAATGAATATGCCCCACACCAATTTTGAACATCAGGCAGAAAACCCTGTGATGAAACAATTCTGGGGGAAGGTGCCCCTGGAGGCTGCGATGGCCTACTGCCACTTTTCAAAAGGCGGACGAATACAGCAACTAATCCACCACCTCAAATACGAGGACCGGCCGGATATCGGTGTCCGCCTCGGGCAACTATGTGGCTATCGCCTTCTTCATTCACCCAAATATGCGAATGTGGATCTCATTATTCCTGTTCCGCTCCACCGCCATAAACAACGGTTAAGAGGCTACAATCAGGCGGCCAGTTTTGGCAAGGGCCTCTCCGATGTACTGAAAGTGCCACAATGGGAAGAGGGATTACGCCGTACGAAAAACACCGAAACACAAACCCGGAAGAGCCGTTTTGCCAGAGCGAAAAATGTTAAAGATGTCTTCGATGTGCCCGCCGCCGATCTTCTTGCCCATAAATCTATTCTGCTGGTGGATGATGTGATCACCACCGGATCGACATTGGCTGCTGCGGCCGAGGTTTTGCAGCGCATTCCCGGCACCCGAGTGCAGATTGTGACGATCGCCTTTGCCCGCGCCTGAGCATCATGTATCTTTGCAGGCTATGGCTGAATCCCTTTCGATGGCGCCTGCCGATGCAGGTAAAAAGGAAAAATACGATACCCTTCTTCCACAACTTGTGGCTCTGACCGCGGATGAGACGGATCTCATTGCCAATGTGGCCAATGTGGTGGCGGCTCTTCGGGAGACGTTTGGCTTTTTCTGGGTAGGAGTTTATTTCGTGAAGGCGGAAGAACTGGTGCTGGGGCCTTTTCAGGGTCCGCTGGCCTGCACGCGTATAGGATACGGTAAGGGAGTCTGCGGTATGGCCTGGAAGGAAGGACGAACACTGCTGGTGCCGGATGTAGATCAGTTTCCCGGACATATCGCCTGCAGTTCACTCTCCAGATCAGAGATTGTGGTGCCGGTCATGGTGAATGATCGGGTGCAGATGATCATCGATGTGGACAGCGACCGGCTCAATGATTTTGATGCCGATGATGCGCAAGGTTTGCAAGCTGTTTCACGGTTGCTGGCAGAGCTTTATAAAGCACAGATGGCATGAGGGCAGGCTGGTATATTTTACTCGTATTTCTGGCCGTTTCCTGTGCAAACAGGGTCACCCCAACCGGCGGAGATAAAGATGTTACACCGCCGAAACTGCTTTCTGCAGAGCCGGAGAACGGTACTGTTGATTTTAAGGCAAAGGAGATACGCCTGGAGTTCGACGAGTATGTGCAATTGAATGATTTGCAGGCACAGCTTTTTGTTTCTCCGCTTACCTCGTCGATGCCAAAAGTAACCGTTGGGAAGAAAGCGCTGGTAGTCGAAGTGCCCGATAGCCTGGAACCGAATACAACCTATACTATTAATTTCGGGAAGGCGATTGCCGATGTGCATGAATCCAACCCGCTGGAAGATTTCCGCTACGTGTTTTCCACAGGGTCTTTCATTGATTCGCTCACCTTGTCGGGTGAGGTGCGGAATGCCGGAGATCTGGAGGGAGCCAAGGGTATAACGGTGATGGTGTACCGAAAAACGGCTGTTATGGATGATAGTCTTCCGTTTAAAGAGCGCCCTCTTTATTTTTCCCGGACAAACGACAAGGGAATTTTCAGGATCTTCAATATGCGGGCGGGAGAGTATCAGGTGTATGCTGTGGAAGATAAAAACGGTAACTTCAAATGTGACAGTCCCTCTGACGAACTCTTTGGTTTTCTTCCTTCTTCAGTCACATTACCCGGCGACAGCATCATCAGCATGAAGGTATGGCAGGAGTACCCGGAGAAAGCAAGAGTTACGAAGATGATGAAACTTAACCGCAGAAGCGCTGCCGTCGCCTTTAATAAACCGGGAACTGACTACCGCTTGATGACGATTAACGGTGTGATGGTAAATGATTCCGCTATTCGTCGCTCTTCGCTGGGCGATACGCTCACCTGGTTTGCCATGAACAACGAAGACAGTATGATATTGCTGGCGGCGGTTGATACGTTGGTGCTGGACACTGCAAGAGTATCGTTACTTACGGAAAAGGGCGTGAAAGAATCGCCTCTGAAGAACCGTTGGTTTACAAGGAATACACCCTTGCAGAATGGTCCTTCGGGTAAAGTGGTGTTGCAATCTGCCCATCCGCTTGGCAAGGACAGTATCTTCGTTTTGTTTCAGGAAGATAGCAGCAAGGCTGTGAAGCTCCCGCTAAATGTTACAGATGCACGTTTGGGCCTGACGGAACTGATGTATCCCTGGAAAGAAACATCTACCTATACACTGAAACTGATTCCTGAGGAGACAAAGGATATATTCGGAGCCTCCGCTGATACCACCGTTATCCGATTCAAAGTACCGGATGAACAATCAACGGCCAGCTTAAGTCTGAAAGCAGAAGGTCTGCAAAGCGGAAGCTCGTATCTGGTGCAGTTGCTCAGTGAAAAATCAGATATCATCAAATCATGGGTGATCACCGGCGACACCACCATCAATTGCAAGTATCTTCAGTCGGTCACCGCCAGAATAAAGGTCATCAACGACCGGAATGCTGACGGACGCTGGACACCGGGACGATATTTAACGAAACAACTTCCTGAGCCGGTATGGTTTCACGCTGACCCCGTCACCCTGCGAGCTAATTGGGAACTGGAACTGGTGGTTCGTCCGGAATTTAAAAAGTGAACAAACCTCAATTGATTAACTTAGCCACAACAAACCGTGAAAATGTCAGACGATAAAATCAACTCCTCAAAAGCTCCTGAACCTGTAGGCTTATATCCGCATGCACGCCGCGTAGGCAATTTGCTGTTTCTTTCCGGCGTAGGGCCGAGGGAACGGGGAACGAAAAAAATTCCCGGTGTTGAATTGGATGATAACGGAAACATCATATCCTATGATATCGAAGCACAATGCCATTCCGTATTCCGCAATATCCGTTACATCCTGGAAGATGCAGGCAGCAGCTGGGATAAGATTGTAGATGTAACAGTTTTTCTCACCAATATGAAGGATGATTTCAAAACCTATAACCGTATTTACGCCGATTACTTTAAAGACAATTTACCCTGCCGCACTACTGTTGAGATCAACTGTTTGCCAACACCCATCGCGATTGAATTAAAGGTGATTGCTACGATTGATTAATACATCAGAAATACCCATACAGCTGCTCTATCGTCAGCTCCTTTTTTTTATCTCCTGAAAAATCTTCTTTTATCGCTCCTTCGTGCATTAACAATACGCGGTCGCCGTAGTGGATACAATCGCGCAGTTGATGCGTCACCAACAGGGCTGTGATCTTCTTTTCACGGATCAATTGATCAGCCAGCTCCATGATCACCTGTGATGAGCGCGGATCGAGGGCGGAGCAGGGTTCGTCCATCAGCAATATCCTGCATTCATCCATCGTACTCATCAGGAGTGCCAGCGCCTGTCGTTGCCCGCCGCTTAAACTGCCGATAGGACGGTCAAGCTTTTTTTCAAGTCCCATGTTGAGTCGTGAAATGGTTTCCGCTACCCGGTTTCTGAATGCCTTGCCCGTGCCAATCTGTAGTCCTTTGCTTTGTGTCCTCAATGCGGCCAGCCGGAAGTTTTCAAGTATGCTCAGATCCGGTGCGGTGCCCGTCATCGGGTTTTGAAATATCCGGGCAATGTGCCGGCTGCGCTGCCAGCTGCTGTGTTGGGTGACATCTTCGTTCTGGAGGAGAATCTTGCCACTATCCAGTGTGATTCCACCTGCGATCACATTCAGCAAGGTGCTTTTGCCCGAGCCGTTGGTGCCAATCAAAACTACATACGAACCTGCTGTTATTTCAAGTGTTATATTACGTAAAGCCGTCACTGTTATATCCTCATCTCCACCCGACCTGCCGGCAGGATAATACGTTTTGCTGATCTGATCCAGGTATATCATATCATGGTCTTCTTTCTGAAATTTCCCGCCAAGAGGATGAGCAATACCAGCAGGGCAGTGATCAGGCGGAGATAGGCGGGGTCAGCTCCGGCAGATAAGGCAAAGGCCAGCAGGAGACGGAAGACAATTCCACCCATTAAAATGGCGACCAGGTGCAGGAATATGCTCCGGCGGATAAGGTCGCCCGCTAATGTTTCGCCAATCATCACGGCGCCCAGTCCGGCTACCACAATGCCTATTCCCATGTTAATATCCGCGAATCCCTGATATTGCGTGATGAGAGATCCGCTGAGTGCTGTTAGTCCGTTCGCCATGGCGAGTCCGGTTATTTTCATGGCAGGTGTGGAGATGCCCATCGCCGCCGCCATCTCTTCGTTATTGCCTGTGGCCCGTAAGGCGATGCCGAAATCAGTACGCAGCAACAGACCCAGCAAGCCGGTGATGATGAGGATGAACAGTAAAATACTGATTAGTTCGCTGAGCGGTCCTGTTGTGAACGCTGTCAGCTGGAAGAATGTTCGTATATCCATCAACGGTAGATTGGGTCTTCCCAGCAACAAGAGGTTGACGGAGTACAAGGCGGTCATCACAAGAATTCCGGCCAACAGTGGATTCAGCTTTAAGCGTGTATGCAATAGACCGCTGGTGCTCCCGGCCAGTGCTCCTCCGATAAATGCAGAGAGCAATGCGAGTAACGGATGGAGTCCGGCTGTAAGACAGATGGCACTGATTACACCTCCCAGGGCATATGAACCATCCGTAGTGATATCAGGAATCCGGAACACCCGCAGCGAGAGATAAATGCCGAATCCCAACCCGCCCAGCGCCAGTCCCTGCACAATGGCTGTAGTGAAGAAAACCGTGTTCATGGAATCAGCGTAAAGGTGGTGTCGATTGTATTCAGGTAGGTCGTTGCTTTGCTGCGGTTCATGGTCCGCTTTCGTTGTTTGACGATCTCCGGTTTGAGTCCCTCGGTCGTTCCGGTTTTCAGAAGCTGTGCAGCCTGCTCACCCGATTGATATCCCCATTGGTACATATCTGCACCAAACGAGGCGAGCGCTCCCCGGCTTACCAGCCCTTCTTCGCTGGTGATAATGGGTACCTTTTGTTCATCGCAGGCTTTTACAATGGTTTCGAATGATGAAAAGATGACATTGTCCGGCAACGCGAAGAAGACATCGATGCCTTTGGCCAGCAATGTTTGGGTGATGAGTTGTGTTTCGGAGGAGTTGGTAACCGGAATAGCTTCAAGTGTGATGCCCGCTTTTTCGCATCCGGCTTTGAGTCGTTCAAGAGCATCGATACTCTGCGATTCCGATTGGCTGTAAATGGTGCCGGCGCGTTTTGCCTGCGGAAACAATCCAGCAATAAGGGCCACGGAGGTGTCGATATACTCCAGCGTTTCATATACCCCGTAGAGATTTTCCGGTGCTTTCCCTTCTGCGTTGGTTAGTCCGGCGATGTCAGGCCGCGGTGCTACCATCATGAACACCGGAATCTCACGGTTACGCTGTACCGTATTTACCGTCGCCAGCGTGGTGTTGGTGGCGATGAGTACCGGTTGTTGAGAGATCAGGTAATCTGCTGTCTGTAATAAAGTGGGCTGATCACCCTGTGCGTTCCGGTAAATGACCTCTAGTGTTTTTGCTGAGTCACTATAGCCATTGTCGCGTAAAGCATCTAAAAATCCCTGCCGGGCTTTGGCCAGTGTGGCATCTTCTACATAATCTATGAATCCGATAACAGGAACACGATCTGATTTTTTGTCCTTTTGTGAAGGACTGCACGAGCAGATCAGCAATAGCAGGAGAATACAAGGGCGCAGGTGGTTTGGCATAAACGAAGATATACATTTAACCCATGAACCGGAAGATTGTTTTCAGGCTAAAGGATTAGCGTCTTTTATTAATAACATAGAGTAACCGCATGCTCCAGCTGATGATTTTATAACTGGTCCATTGTAGGATTTTTCTCGGCACAGTAGCTTTTAAAAGATGTTCTTCAGGTCGTATCGGAGTACAATCCTCTGCCATCACGGATTTTAAATCCCTGACGGTGGCTTTTGCAAATGGTGGGTCAGACACTTCCAGATTCATTTCAACACTCAGCAGTTCGCTCAGGTGATTGAGGTTGTGCGAACCAATGCTGACCCATCGTTGATCTACCACACATACTTTGGCGTGCAGTACGGCTTTTTTATACTCGTAGATGTGAATGCCGGCACGCAGTAGTTTTGCATACAGGTATTCCATGGCCGGTTTCATGAAGGGTATATCGCTGTTTTTTCCCAGTACGATATGAACGCTGCGTCCCCGTTTGGCTGCCCGCAATAGTATTTTTAACAGCCGCCGTGTGGGGGTGAAATAGCTGGCCATGATCAGTATTTCTTTATGCGCCCCGTTCAGCATATGTTTGTAGGCAGCGGAAATTTCATTTCTGCCACGCAGCCAGTCGTTGACACTGACCCGTACCATCACCGGTGTTAAAGGCGGTTCATCGGATGATTTTTTACGGTCTCGTCTGAATTGTATTCCCGTGTATTGCTTTCGGTAAATTTTTTCGCAGATCACTTCAATCTGCTTTACAACCGGACCATTTGCCAGTAACGCATAATCCAGCCAGGGCGCTTCGTCTTCTGTTCCTCTGTATTTATCGGAGATGTTGATACCACCTACCAGCGCGGTGACACCATCAGCCACAGCTACTTTGTGATGCAGTCGTCGTCCGGCCTGAAAGATTCCCGGGAATGGCCAGGCTGAAAAATAACGGAAACGGATATCCGCTCTTGCCATCTCCTCTTTGAATTTTTTACCAAGCCGCATCGATCCAAAGCCGTCTGTTACAAGCCATACGGTTACACCTCTCATGGCAGCTTCTTTCAAAGCATGCAGTATCACCAATCCCGTTTCATCCGGATCAAGAATGTACACCTGCAGATGAAGGGTATGCTTTGCCTGTTCGATCAGCTCTAACAAAGTGTCAAAATATTCCGTACCGCTGTGAATGAGCTGAACGGTATGATGACCGGTATATCCTCTGTGGTGATCGGGCACGAATACGTGTTTTTGTAAAGGTATGAAATGAAAATCTTACTCGTGAAAATACACCCGCTTTACGCGTTCTGAAATGCCGGTGAGGACTTCATAGGGGATGGTGCCGGTTTGCTGTGCAATATCAATGATGCTGGGTTCAGCGCCAAATACAATTACTTCTGTTCCTTCGCGTGCAGGAATTCCGGTGATGTCAATCATCGTCATGTCCATACATACACTGCCTACAATAGGAGCAAGATGTCCCATTACCATCATCTTGCCAACTCCATTACCGAGCCTTCTGCTTAATCCATCCGCATAGCCAATGCCTACAGTGGCAATCGTCATTTCTCTCGTTGCGACACCACGGCGACTATACCCCACCGTTTCTCCGGGCTTTATCTGTTTAATTTGAGAGATGGTTGTTTTCAAGGTAGCCACCATCTGCATCTGTCGCTGCTCATTGGGTGTCGCCGCTACGCCATGCAGTCCTATTCCCAGTCGTACCATGTCAAACTGTGCTTCGGGAAAACGGAGAATACCGGAGGAGTTCAGAATATGGCGGATGATGGGATAGTTGAAGTGAGCGGTGATGGCCGCACTCATTTTATTGAACCGGTCGATTTGCTGGCGTGTAAACACATCGTGTTCGGGTTCATCACTGGCAACGAGATGAGAGAAAACGGAAGCGACACGTACATGCCGGTTGTTTTTTAAACGAATGATGAGCTCATTCATATCTTCCTCGGCAAAGCCCAGCCTGTTCATGCCGGTTTCCAGCTCTAGGTGAATCGGGAAGCGGTTGGTGAGATGTTCGTTTCCGCGACGACGCAGTGCTTCGGAGAAATGATTGAGGATGCGGAAGCTGTAAACCTCCGGCTCCAGCTTGTAGCTGATCATCGCATCGAAGCTCTGCTCTTCGGGATTCATCACCATAATCGGCAGGGTGATTCCCGATTTACGGAGTTCAACACCTTCATCGGCATAGGCTACTGCAAGATAATCGGCTCGGTGAAACTGGAGTACATTGGCAATTTCAAAGCTTCCGCTCCCATACGAGAATGCTTTTACCATCACCATCATTTTGGTTTCCGGTCTGAGTCGCGATTTAAACAGGTTGAGATTATGGACTACCGCGTTCAGATTAATCTCAAGTACCGTTTCATGCGCTTTCTGCTGCAATGCGCGGGAGATGCGTTCGAAGCCGAAGGAGCGGGCGCCTTTGATCAGGATGGTTTCATGGCTGAACGCGCCGTAGTTGAGTTCGCGCAGAAAGTCATCCGTGTCGGGGTGAAAAGTTTTTTCGCAGGTGAAATGTTCCTGTTGGCGGGTGATAGCCGGACCGATTCCGATCAGTCTGGTGACTCCCTTTTGGTGAAGCAGCGCTCCTACTTCCCGATAGAGTGCCTGTTCATCTTTTCCGCTTTGAAGTATATCACTGAGAATCACCGTCCGCTTTTTATGCTGCTTCTGCTGATTCATAAAATCCAGTGCGATCGTGAGTGATCCGAGGTCGGAGTTATAAGAGTCGTTGATGACAGAGCAGTTGTTGATGCCTTCCTTCATCTCCAGTCGCATCGCTACCGGACTCAGCAACTCCATACGCTGGGTGATGGTTTCGGGAGAGATGTCGAGGAAGAGCATCAAGGCCCAGCAGTGGATCGCGTTTTCAATAGATGCATCATCTGTGAATGGAATGCGGATACTGATGAACTGATTTTTATAAATACCCTGTACTTCCGTTTCGTGCTCCTGACGGTGAATACGTCCTACCTGCAAATCGGCTTTACTTTTTTTCGACCAGGTAAAAACGCTGACTTTCTCATCCAGTATACCACTATGCACTATTGCATCATGAATATTCAGATAGTCGCGGCAATAGATGAGTTTGCCGGCATGCCGGAATAGCTTTAGCTTTTCAGCGATCTTCTCCTCATGGCCGTTAAAGTTTTCATCATGGGCGGATCCTATGTTGGTGAAAATGCCTATAGTAGGGCGGATGATCTCTTCCAGACGGTCCATTTCATCTTTTCTTGAGATGCCGGCTTCAAAAATGCAGAGGTTGTTGTCACTGTCTATCTGCCATACACTCAGCGGTACACCAATCTGTGAATTGTAGCTTTTTGGACTTCGGACGATATTATAATCTTCTCTCAGCAACTGATACAGCCATTCTTTAACAATGGTCTTGCCGTTACTTCCGGTGATGCTGATTACAGGAATTGAGAATTTACGGCGATGCGTAGCCGTTAGCTTCTGCAGGGCCGCGAGCGGGTCGGGGACGATGACGTAATTGGCGAGTACTCCTGGCAGGATGGCCTCTCTGCGGCTGATGACAAAATGGCGAACTCCGTTTTCGTACAGCTCAGGAATAAAATCATGCCCGTCACGGCGGTCACCCTGGATCGCGAAAAAAAGTGATGTGTCGGCACTGGTCAGCTTACGGCTGTCGGTCAGCAGATGTTGAATCCCCGGATGATCGGGAAGTTGGATTTCAGCGGGTGCTTGCAATAATCCGGCGATCTCCCGGATGGTATAGAGGGCATGCGACATGGTTACCGGGTGGAGTGACCTTCCATCACAACTCCTTTTTGCTCCTTCACATAACAGGAACGGCAAAGAGGGATGTAGCTGTCTTTTTCACCCAGCAAAACTAATGAACCTTCGTTCACAATGCGATGTGAATGTGTAGCCAGGTCACCACAGGAAATACAAATAGCATGAACCTTTGAAATATAATCTGCAATGGCCAATAACTGCGGCATGGGTCCAAAAGGTTTTCCCAGATAATCCATATCGAGGCCGGCAACGATGACACGGGTACCACTGTTGGCGAGAGTTTCGCAAACGTATGGCAACTGATCATCGAAAAACTGTGCCTCATCAATGCCAATCACATCTATTTCATGTCCGAGCAATAAAATATTGGAACTGGCCGGAACCGGCGTACTTTGAATGGTATTGGAGTCATGTGAAACAATGTTCACTTCATCGTACCGTACCTCCATCGAAGGCTTGAAGATTTCTACCTGCTGTCGGGCGATTTTGGCACGCTTGAGGCGACGTATCAATTCTTCAGTCTTGCCGGAAAACATACAGCCGGCGATGACTTCAATCCAACCTTTACGGGCCGGTTCTCTTTTGGTTTGCTCCAGAAACATAGTAGGATAATACTTGGGCAACTAAGTTACTCTTTAAGTGCGTTGGTTTTTCGGTATTGTTAATAAACGGGAGGGATAAGTTGACAAATCGGGCGTTTTTGGGTTAGGATTGATTCCCCGGTGGATTCTTGATGCAAAGCATCAAGAATCCAC
>JBIIHN010000294.1:0-3351 GCA_044235745.1 Bacteroidia bacterium | reverse complement strand
CAATTCTTTCTTCAGCGAGCTGATTCCAGTCGTGAAGATAGGACGCTGTACGACTAATATTGGATACGGCTGCAGGCTGGATTTTTTCAATCACCGGCAGAATCTGATGACGGAAAAAATTGCGGACATAATCATCGGTTTCGTTGCTTTCATCCGTTTGCCAGCGAAGATGGTTTTCATCCGCATATTGCCGGATGTCGTTTCCCGATAGATCAAGTAGCGGACGGATAATATTTCCGTTTCTACGCGGAATACCTCTCAGGGAAGCTGCACTTTTTCCGGCCGAAAGATTCATCAGTACGGTCTCTGCCTGATCATTCAGATGGTGGCCTGTAGCGAGCGACTGAAAGCCACGATGGTTCATCAGTTCGTGAAACCAGCGATAGCGCAATGATCTTGCAGCCATTTGCACAGATACTCCTTGCTTTCCTGCTTCTTCCATCGTTTCAAAGCGACGGGAAAAGAAGGGGATGTTTTTCGTCCTGCACAATTCCTCACAAAACGCTTCATCGGCATCAGCAGCTTCTCCTCTCAACTGAAAGTTGCAATGCGCTGCCGCCACCTGAAAATGTAAACGGTGCAGCAGATGTAAAAGAACCACCGAATCAACTCCTCCGCTTAAGGCTACCAGCACCCGGTCATTTTCTCCGATCAGCCGGTAGCGACGAATCGTTTTTAAAATTTGATGTTCAAGTGGCTGATAGGGCATCTTGCAAAATTAATGTTTCCGGCCAATCAGGTGTTGAAAGGTATTCCCAGTGTATTTCGCATACTGTTCGACTTTAGCAAACATTCTCTGAATTCTGCTCCCGGATCACTATGAACGGTGATGGCACTTCCTGCCGGAAACAGCGCTTCTCCTTTTTTCTCATCGTAAAGGATGCTCCGGATAACCACATTGAAATCAAAATTTCCTGCAGGATCAATATATCCAACACTGCCGGAATATAAATTACGGGTAAATGTTTCCTGTTGTGCGATGATTTTTATGGCGCTGATTTTTGGTGCACCTGTCATACTGCCCATCGGAAATACCGCTTTCAGGATATCGGTGAATGAAACGTGTGGTGATTGTTTTGCGGAAATGGATGAGATAAGCTGATGAACAGCAGGAAAGGAGTATAGTCCGAACAATTCCTCTACCTGTACAGAACCGGTTTCCGCTATTCTGCCAAGATCATTTCGTACCAGATCAACGATCATCACATTTTCTGCAAGTTCCTTTTCCGATTTCAATAGCCCCGAAGAAATTTCCCGGTCTCGTTGAGGATCTGCATCCCTGCGTGCAGTGCCTTTGATGGGTTGGGAGAGGAGTTGGTCGCCGGTACGTGTAAGCCATCTCTCCGGACTGCAACACATCAGCCATTGATCGTTGCGATGATAAAGCGCTCCAAACGGCGCCTGCTGTTGTGTCTGCATCTCAGTCCAGGCCATCATTGGATTGGAAAACCTGCCGGAAGCACTGAACGGAAGACAATAATTCATTTCATAAATATCTCCGCGAAGGAGATGATGACGTATCCGATCAAAGCGTTGGCGATATTCTTCTTCCGTACAGTGAGCATTTTCAGAAAATGAAGTCCGGACATATTCAGCTGCTGCATCTGAAGCATCACACAAGGGGCTTGTTTCTCCTGTTTGCTGATCAAGTTTACCAAAAGAATCGTTCATCGGAAGGATTACTTTTTCCGGGACAAAAAATGATATCGGAGGAAAGGGTGCGGTAGCTGCTGTGTAGTTTTTTAACGCTGAGTCCAGCAGGAATCCTGCATCATAGCAGATGTGTCCGAAAATCCACTTCCCCTGGTGTTTCCGGAGAAAATCATCCAGGCCCGATAGCTGACTGCTGTTGGTGATGGTGATTTCGTGAAGTATACCAAATCCACCCAATGCAGGGTAGCGATGTGGCGGTGCTCCGGTCATTGTTGAGCCGGAGTGCAGAAAGAGAAAATGGGAGAAGTCAAGTCCGGGATCATTAAAAAAATGATGGGTCGGGAAGTGAATACACCTCGATTTTTCCTGCTCCCCTTGGTAGATCATGGTTGCAAAGGTAAATCAGCCGGCCAAGATTGCATAAAAACGTGTTCATTCGCCTAACGGAAACAGCTTTTAACCCAACAAATTGTACTTTTAATAGAAAGAGCAGGTAAGATTTGGTGGAGGTGTATTGTTATTTCGATCATGTTTGTGTACTTTTATCCAAAATTTAATGGTATTCTGACCGGGAGTTAATATGAACAACGATGGTGGTAGTTCGGGTTGAATTAGAAAAATCCAATTGCTGCGCTTGTCAATCCTGTTTAAAGTCAAGAAAACTGTTGAATGATGAATGAATAGAACATCCAAACTTACACTTGCAATAAATTTTACCCTTTAATGAGAACTCGTTAGAGGTTTAACAACAAAACAGTTAAAAGCATGAAACACAATTACTTAAATGTATTCATTGCGCCAAGATTGGTCATCGTACTCTTGTTTGCATCTATGGCATTGCTTCCGGTGAGGCTGATGGGGCAGGCAGTACTACAGACAGAATCCTTTGAAAGTGCTGTAGCAGGAGCTTCTGCGATTTTCCCCTCACCGGGTTGGAGGCAGCAAAAGTTTGCCACAAATATCAATGGGGCGTTTGTATTGCAGCCATTTGCTACTGCAACCAACCCTGCACCGGGTGCGAGTCCGGGAGGAGGAACTAATCTTTTGATGTTCAATTCGTTTGTTGCTAACAACAACGATACGTCGATTATGATTACCAAGCCTTTTGATTTTTCGAACAACGGAGGATTAAATCCTTTTTTACGCTTTTATATGTATCGTGACAATGGTTTAACGGCCAATGATGATAAAATCCGGGTTTATATTAACACAGTGCCCAGCATTACTGGAGCTACTTTGTTAACCAATACGTTGGGAACTACCGATATTTTCCGGAAGAGTACCGGAGTTCCTGCTGCTACAGCCAATACCTGGAATCAATATACCTATAACCTGCCGGCTGCTACCTATAATGGCAGAAGGTATTACTTCATTTTTATGGGTATAGGACGAGATGGTAATAATATTTATCTGGATCAGGTTCAGGTAAACACCTATCCCTCTCCTACGCTTGCGGCTGATGTCAAAATGAACCTCTTCCTTCAGAATCTTGCCTCAGCGGGTGCGGGTCAACAGCGCCAGATGGTGGTGGGAATCCGGTGTGTGGTAGGTGGCAACAGTGGCTGTGGTTACATCGACAATGCCAGTGCAGCCTTGACGACAGCGTGTAAGCTGGATTCGATTCTGATGAATACAAACGGGACTTCTAACCTGTTGGATATTGCGAACGCTCGAATTTATTACACCGGAGGAAGTAAT
>JBIIHN010000293.1:0-3353 GCA_044235745.1 Bacteroidia bacterium | reverse complement strand
CGGGCTGCCCGGGTTGTGAATCTCTTTCAAGCACCTTTACAAAAGACGTGAGAATAAACCTTTCTCCATGAGCTGCCTGACGAAAACCATACCGGCCGACCATTCCCTGCATACGGGCTTTCATCATCTGAGAAGGGATCGTGCTTTTTTGTCCTTCCGGTAATGTCTGATAAACATGTAAGGCATACTCACCGGCGTTTACAGAAAATCCGTACAACAAGATAATGAGTAGGATAAAATATTTGAACCTGTTTCTCATAGATGTGACTCGTGAAATCCTATTGTTCATAGATTGCAGATGCTTTTTTGTTGTGAACGCGAAGATAAGTATTACCTGCCTGTTTTAATCCCGAAACTCCTTTATGCTCACATGGAATTTGAAAGTTTTTCAGGTAAATTTATCAAATTTCAACAGGAGGCCTAAAAACTTATTGCCGCTGACTGCAGCGATTTAAGCCATTGAAGGTTGCCAATAATAATCTATAATCCAATTGCATTGCTCGTTGACAACAAGGGATGTCATGATCGATTTCTTCTTGGAAAAGTTTATCGGGATTCCTATCATGGATTAATCAAAGAAGACCCCCTTGACGATTTTTTAACCTGAATTTCTTTCTTAAAGTTTTGATGGCTCGTCATACTTTCGCAACTTCACGCCGCATTAACATCTGTTGTTAAGTCTATACCAGCATGATTAAATCTGAATGTGCGCATCTAGTTGATTGGTCTAAACACATCGATACAACGAACCTGATTAATTTATACGGCTCGCCAGCGTGGATCATCAGCGAGGCGCAACTAAGAGAGAACATAGCTCTCTTCACTTCTTTTACTGGTGATTCCCGTAGAATCCTTTTCCCGGTAAAAACCAATCCATCGCTTTCTGTACTGCAGTTACTCGCGTCGATGGGTGCAGGTGCTGACTGTGCGAGCAGACCAGAAGTAGATCTTGCCTGTCTGGCTGGCATTGATTATGAAAATATTTCCTATAACAGTCCGGTGCAGGATGCTGAACTCTGCAGAGAGCTGTTAAAAAACGGAGCTCGGGTAGTAATGGATGATCCTGATGCCATCATTGCGCTCAGTGGCAGTATACAAGTAAACGAAGTGAAAGGACATTTACTTCTGCGGCTAAACTTATCTGCATATGGCGAATATGCTGAAAAAAATGCCAACCAGGAATTAATGGCCCATGGTCATAAGTCGTCGAAGTTCGGGATTCCGGTTGAAGACCTGGAAGAGTTGCTTTCCAGAATTTCACTACCGGTTTCGGGCTTGCACGTACACGTGGGCACACAAATGGACAATTTACAAAGTTTTGTGATGGCTTTACACGAGATGCATGAAGTGGCGGATCGCTTGCTGAAAATGGGACATCACATCCGTGAGATTAATATCGGTGGTGGCCTGGGCATCCCATTTTCAGAGGCCGACCATTTCCCTTCGCTTAAAAGCTGGTCAGATGAGCTGATACAACTAAAAAGATCGCATTTTAACTATTTCGTTGAACCTGGCCATGCTCTGGTGGGTAATGCCATCTCTTTATTGATGCAGGTACAAACAATTAAAAAGTCAAGGGGGAAAAAATGGGCCATTACAGATGTAGGTACTGATCAGCTATCTAAAATCACACTCCTTCACTGGCCGCACCGCATATTAACACAATCGGGTGAAGAACTACCGCCGGGCAATGACGCAGTGGCCGGGCCGTTGTGTTTTACCGGAGATACATTGCTCGAAAATGTATCGGTAGATGGTCTATGTAAAGGTTCGCCGCTGTTGCTTACCGAAGCCGGCGCTTACACATTTTCACTCTCGAATAGTTTTAACGGCCGGTTAGCTCCTAAATGGCTTGTTTTAAGAACAAGCGGAGCAATCGAACAAACATTGAGAAGAGAGGACCGATTCGAAAACAGGCAATATGCTAACCATAGCTGGAAGACTAACGCACGTACAAGAGAACCACTGACTATTTCGAATGAAAGCGTGCACCGTCTGTCGAGCGCATACCTGAGAGAATCTTGTGCAGGTGATGCTTTTTCATACGTGTCAGCGGAAAAGACATCTGACTTTAGCTACACGTTTAATGTCATTACTCAGTCGTCGGTAGATTTTATTTCGATGCCATTCGCTATTCGGATATTTGGAGATGCCGCTATTGTTGCTGTATTACATCAAGAAGGATTTGATAGAAAAACACAAGCGGTGTGGGGACGTAGATTAGTGATGGATTGCTTTAAGCAGATACCTGCAAATACGGATCTGACATTTACACTAAGCCTTAGCGAAAGAATCTTTGCATCTGATCAAACAACACGCATTGTGCACTTTGAGAGTTCTTGCGGAAATTGCCAGGGTAGTATAGTCATGGTTTATTAATAAAACTTTCCTGATAAAAAACCACTATACAGGATAAGGAAGAAGACCTTTTTAATACAGCGATGTTTTATTTAACAGCGAGATCAAAGCAGAGGGAACCTGTTTTAACAACAATTCGTCTTAAAAATAAAAATACGCATTCGAAGTTAAAAAGAAAGGCAGATTCGTTTATTCTTGTTATCTTCGAAATATGAAAGCAGTGCGTCTTTTCATCTCTGTGCTCGTACCGTTGGTGATTGGCGGGGTGGCCGGTTTATTTACCGCCAATGCGATTCCGCTTTGGTATGAGCAACTAATTCAACCCTCTTTCAATCCTCCCAACCAGGTCTTCGGACCGGTCTGGACCACCCTGTATCTTCTCATGGGCATTTCCTGTTACCGCATCTGGATACAACCTGCCGGTGAAGAAAAACATCGTGCCCTGTTGGTATATGCCCTTCAGTTATTTCTCAATTTCTGCTGGAGTTTTATCTTCTTCTATTTTCAGCTCATTGGCTGGGCCCTTGTAGAAATTATTCTGCTCTGGATATCCATCCTGGTCATGATCCGTCTGTTTTATCGAATCGATAAAGTATCGGCTTGGTTAAACATCCCCTACCTCCTTTGGGTATCCTTCGCTACTATCCTGAACGCCGCGTATTTTTATCTGAACGGGTAACGATGACGTTAGTTAAAGACTGGAATTGAATTCCCGGCGAAATACAGTCTTTATAAATGATAAGTAAAAATACATCATTGGTGCAGAAATTTATTTTCGGGTAATCAGCTAATACCATCAGTACACCTGTACTTCCGAAATAAACATCCAGCCATCATCGCCAGCTCCTGCACTGCCCGAAGGATTTTTTCCGATACTCTGTATGAAGAGTTGTAAATATTGTTTTCGTTCCTGTACGGGAATCACCATCCGGTTTATCGCCTGATCCAATGGCCTGCCCACTGATTTTTTTCCACTACCTACTTCGCCCAGCCAA